>CAZOBX010000188.1:0-12066 GCA_964578045.1 uncultured Kangiella sp.
GGTTAAGAACTCAAGGCCGTTCATACGAGGCATCTGTAAGTCGAGTAAAATGATACAGGGCCCCTTTATTTTTTCTTGTTCCAATATTTCAAACGCTTCAACGCCGTCATTCGCTCGCACAATTGGATTGGCTATGCGCCGTTTCTTAAAACTACGTTCCATCCCTTTAGCATCGATGTCGTCATCTTCAATCATCAAAATAGTTACGTGAGTTTCAGGCCCCATTTAAAGCTCCTTATATTGTTCGTTGAAATAAATTTTGGTTATCTTTGTGTTCGTGAAATGATTTACTCGATTGCTTAACTTTTGGCCATTTAACGATAATACCGGTTCCACGTTCTCCGTTTGAATCGATTTGTAAATTACCGCCGTGGTGATTAACGGTTTTATTCACTAACGCCAGGCCCATACCACTTCCTTCTGTTTTGTCTCTTGATTGTAAAGTTTGAAACATTTCTATAGCCTTCCCATGCAAATTAGGAGGAATGCCAGGACCATCATCTTGAACTCTGATCGTGTACATATTATCGTCTTGATCTAAGGTGATTTTGATTTCACCACTTTTTTTGTCATGATGTTTTAGGGCGTTAGAGATTAAGTTTCTCATCACTAGTTCAAAAGGTGTTTTTTGCAGTAATACCGGAGCATTAGGTGCAAGACAGGTAAATCCCTCTCGATTGCCTTGCAACTCAAAAACATCATCAACTAAAGCCGACAAATAAACTGTTTCAGGCTCATGTTGTTGCCGTCCGACACGCGAGTAATCCAATAAGTCATTAAGCAGATTGCCCATTCGCTGAGTTCGGCTTTTTAGTAAATCAAGGTTCTGCTTTGAATCTTCTGGTAATATATCCCTACAGTCTTCTTCTATCCACGACACCAGTTGCTTAATTCCGTTGAGCGGTGATTTGAGATCGTGTGACGCGACGTAGGCAAATTGGTCCAGTTCAGCGTTGGCTTCTTGTAATTTTAGAATTCGATAGGATAGTTCATCTCTTGCAATCGCTAATTTTTTTGCGTTATTTTTACTTTCGGTAATATCGGTTCTAATCGAAACATAACTCTCCGGTTTTCCATCACTGCCCATAAACGGGACCATGGTTGAATTCACCCAATAGAGACGGCCATCTTTGGTTTTATTACAGATATCATCTTGCCACACGTTTCCATGCGCAATTTCATGATACATATCTCTAAAAAATTGTATCCCGTGGAAACCTGAATTGAGAATTCGATGGTTTTCACCTATGAGTTCTTGACGGCTGTAACCACTAATCGCAATAAATTTTTCGTTGACGTACAAAATTGTACCTTGGACGTCGGTTATAGAAACAATGGAATGTTCATCCATGGCACTTTTTTGTCTTAACAACTCGATTTCTTGCGCTGCTTTTATGGCTAATAGATTATGAAAGCTTCTCGCTAACACACCGGTTTCATCATTTGCATCAATTGGCAAATCATCTATTTTTCCGGTATAACCATAACGAATCAAAGCTTGAGTCGTTTGCTGAAGAGGTGCGGTTAGTTTGCGGCCAATCATAATAGCCAGCGAAAGCGATACAATTGATAAGCCAAACCCTAACATGAGGCTCCTAAATCTAAAGGTTGTCAGTTGTACCTCCAGGGCTTGTTCATCCAACTGAATAAACATCCTCATTATATTTGAGTGATTGGATGGTTGCAGGTACATGGTTCGATAATGACCTGAAGATGTGGTTTCGGCGTCGTATTGCTGCTGCTCGCTCAGGCTGATCCCCATCTGAAACGAATTCACATCTGCTTCGATTGCGGCGACTAAGCCTGGAAAAATAATTTGCAGTGTTTTTGGGTCACTTAAACTATCGAGATTTTCCCGCTGGGAGTCCGTGCGGAATACAATGGTTCCTTTTGAATCCGCCAGGTAGATTAACTGACCGCTATTGAGCGATAATTCGAGCTCTTTTATGAATTGACCAAAATCAACATCTAGGGTGATTGCACCAAATATCTCTCCGGTTTGTATATCTTCAATGGGTAGTATTATATTTAATGTGGATTCCGAGACTAATTGACTTTCGCCTATCAATGACGAGTTGTAGAAAACCGTCTGACCAGCCAACGTTAGGTTGTTTTTGAGGTATTGATTGTCCTTAATTTCCGTTAGCATGGAGTCAGGCATACTGTATACGTCCCTATTTTTTCGATAGGTATGTATCAATTCTTTACTTTTACTAGCATCAGTAAACTGGATATAACTAATCTTCTTATAATTACTTTCGTATTTAATTTTTCCTTCAAAGAGTTTTTTTAGGCGTGCTACCGATGAACGGTAATTTTTTTGGTCATTTTTTTTGAGCGATTGTATGATTGTTTGAATTGGAGGTGTGCGACTTAAAAATTTAATTTCATTTTCGGTACGTGTATAAATCCCTTTTATGAGTGGTTCAATAAGATCACCATCAGTTTTCAATTGTTGTAATTGTTGCTCTTTTGCCAAGCTTACGGTATCTACATAGAAGACGCTGGCAACTAGTAATGTAATCACAATTGAAAGAACAAAAGTAAAGGATGAAAAGAGAAATACTTGTGAATATTTTGCAGTACCGACTTCTAACAATTCTCGTTTTATAGGTTGAGGGACTTTTCGATCAATTCTAGTATTTTCAAACGCTTCCGTCGAAACAACTTCCATTTCAAATCCTGTAATTCTACCGGTCTTTTTTTCGAGCAGACTGGTGAGTAAACCGATGGTCAAAATGGCATAAGCAAATATTTTTAGACCGTGTGCAATATTAAAGTGATTATCGTACAAAGCCGTTGAGCCAAAACTCATATGCAATTGGGTTGCGATTTCAGGAATGATACTTAGCAACAATGCAAATTTGAGTATCGTTGGCTGACGTTGGTACCAACCGAAAACTAAGGAGGCAGAAAATGTAAACAAAGCTAAGGGTAAAACATCGTAGGGACGAGTAATCAAAGCGTTAGCAAAGGTTGTTTTTGGCAATTGGTCGCTGGTTGCTGCGAGTATCACCGAGCCGATTGCAAGGGAAATAAAAACCAAACTGACCAACATTAAAATTTTTGTTTGATATCTGTCGATATCCAAGGTTTTGGTCGTAATAGGTTTTATTCCGAATAAAGAATGACGAGTAAGCCAAAGGCTAATCGATACGCCAGCGATCATTAAAGTTGCGTTAAAAATACGGGAAAAAGCCCAAGTGAAAGGAATAAAATCAGTATTTGGTACATTGGCAGAAATAACTCTGGTAGCGGCCAGGGTATGAAAAGCGTCAGTAAAACCAGCACATAATAAAGCTAAACCGATAATTGGCACCGACACATCTTTATACCTAGAATAATGCACGAAGGAAACGAATCCGGCAACCAGGGCTAAAGTCACCGCAGACCATTCTAATAGCGCATGATGTAAGGCACCGGTTAACGCGTAAAACTGATCATCCTGACTAACCTGCGCTAAATTATCAGCACTGCTGGATAGTGAAACTGCTCGCGAAGTGAAATCAACACCAAATAAGTTAAGAATAAAAGGTACAACTGAGATCAAAATCACTAAAACTAAATAACGGTTTAGTTGAAGATATTTAAGCATTATTTTCGTTATCCTCCGGCAGGAGGGAATGACGTCACAAAATTGTAACGAAAACAACTCCTACACGTTTTTTTTCCTAGCTTTTATCGGCCGTTTAACGACGGCCTTCGATGGAATTATATTTCTGTTGGAGCAAATCAGGCTTTGTAAATTGTCGATTTTCTTGACTTCCATTGGCTTTGCTAAGAAAAAGCCTTGAAATCGATCGATATTTAAAGAGCAACAAAAGCTCAAATGTGATTCGGTCTCGATTCCTTCAACAACAATTTCAATTTCAAGATATTGCAACATCGCCACAATGCCACGAATAAGTTTATGCTCAAAGGTACTTTTTTTGTGGTCATTGCCAGGCATTAACGACTTATCGATTTTTACCGTATCAATTGGAAAATGGTGTAAATGAGAAAGCGAGGAAAATCCAGTTCCAAAGTCGTCCAGTGCTAGCTGGCAACCGAGTTGACTGATTTGGTTAATCACAGTTCTAGTTGATTCGGTATCATCTAGTAGTGCTGTTTCGGTTAATTCAAATTCTATGGCGTTAGCTGGTAATTGATACTTTTTAAGGCAGGCAATAATAACAGGCAGTAGTTTTTCGTCAAGCAGTTGGACCGGTGACAAATTAACTGAAATTCTTAAATCGTCATTATACTGTTTACGCCATTTTGAAATTTGGCAAAAAGCCTGTTCAATCACCCAACGTCCGATGGGGTTGATCATTTTGCAGTCTTCAGCAATCGGAATAAATTCATCAGGAGATATCGGGCCGCACGCGCGTCGCCATCGCAACAAGGCTTCATACCCATATATTTTCATGCTTTTGCCATCATATATCGCTTGGTAATGAAGCTCCATTGGCAGACTGGTTTGAAAATTCTTTAAATCGTTTTCGATCTTGTAGCGATTCAAAAACTGTTGCTGCATTTCCTCCTCAAAAAAAGCCACTTGATTTCGACCTCGTTGTTTAGCTTTATACATTGCTATATCGGCACGCTTGAATATTTCTTTGGAATTATCGGAACTATCGGGATAAATAGAAATTCCAATGCTGACACTCATATTGAGACAACAGTCTTTTACATCGAAAGGTTTTTCTAAAACTTTAAGTATTCTTAAAGCAACTTTTTCGACTTCATCAACTTTTGTGATATGACTTAAGATAATCGCGAATTCGTCACCACCAAGACGAGAAAATAACTCTTGTCCTCTTAAACAAGAATTAATTCGATTAACCACTTTTTTTAATATAATATCACCGACATCGTGACCATGAGTATCATTGACATACTTAAAGTGATCGAGATCAAATAAGATTAGGGCGACTTTAAATTCTTTTCTTTGATTATTTTTGACCGAACGTTTGAGAGATTCATCAAACAGATATCGATTGGCAAGTTTGGTAAGGTCGTCTTGTTCGGCCATTAATTTGACCTTTTTATAACTTTCGTTGAGTTGTTTTTCCATTTCGAAGCGAGCTTTAGCACCCAAAATCGCCCTGCGCAATCGAAATCCAGTAATATCTGATTTCGCGAAAAAATCTTGCGCTCCAGCGTGTAAACATTCCATTGCCAGCTTTTCTTCTTCGCAAGTGCTCATCATGATAATGGCGCTGCCATTTTTCATGTTTTTGTTTTTTATTTCATAAAGTAATTCCAGACCGTTTCTTTGTGGCATATTATAATCCACCAGAATCGCATCAAAGGGTTGTTTTTTTAAAGTATCAAGGGCTTCATCAACATTTTCCGCTTCAATAACTATGCAGCTAGCATCACTGCGTTGTAATGTGCGCGCTATGTGAGTTCTATCAACTAAATCGTCGTCTACAACCAATATTTCCATGAGCAGGAGATCTCCAGAATGCCTTTCACATAACAAAATTTGCTATTTTGTCATGCTAGCTCTTAGGTATTCTTTTAAAAGTATGGCCTATACCTATAGGTCATTTGGCTATTTAAATAAGAGTTCGGCGAATTCAGAACCAAGTATAGTTGACAAAATTGAGATTTGACTACTAAATAATATTTTTTTTTAGGTTGTTGCATGCCAGCTAAAGCGAAGTCAAAACTAAACTTAAATGTTTATCTGACTAATAAATTTAGCAGAAAATTCTTTGGAAAGTGTTCTACGAATAAAACTTGTCGTGATTGTTCATGTATTGTCGTATTTGTTCATAGTGCCTAATCAAACTAAAGCATTCTTTAGTCGGGGGATATACATAATAGGTGTAATTTGTTGTCACATCTCTCCGTTATGCACTAATCGAGTCGTTACATCAGTCAGTCAATGTCGTAACCAAAATTATCTAAAAATAAATTGCAAATTCGACTATTTATCCTACACTTTTATCAATGTGTTGTCGCGTTTGAGACAACCTGTGGCTATCTACAACTTGACGATAAAGAATCCATCTACCGTTTACGCAGTATTAGCCAGCAACAGCACAAGTTTCAAACTTTGGACGCAGCAACAAACTTTGAATAAAGGAAAATGACAATGGTACATGGAACGCTAGAGTTGGCAGATTAATGTCATGGTCACTCAGAATAAGCTAGATCCTCTGATCAATATTCTCTCGGTCGATGATGATAAATTCAACTTGTTAGCTATTGAACGATTGCTGGGTAAGCTGGGACTTAATATCGTCTCCAAAAACTCTGGTAGAAAGGCGCTTGAATATCTGTCTTCCTATTCTGTGGCAGTGATCTTGCTTGATATCAGAATGCCGATCATGGATGGGTTTGAAACCGCTGAGTTAATCCGCAAGAATCCGACTTCTAGAGATACGCCAATTATTTTCGTTACAGCTGAGATAAACTACAAAGAAAATCAGATAGCGAGAGCCAACTCGTTAGGTGCTATTGATTTTATTTTGAAAGATTACCTTTCGGATACGCTTAAAACCAGGGTTGTAATGTTTGCCGATCTGTACCGACAAGCACAGGCTTTAAAACAACAAAAAGATGCTAGAGAGGAAGAAGCGAAGGAACTTCGTACCGCCCTGGAATCTCTGCAATTACTCGTCGGTTGGCAGGATGGCACTATCACGGCTCAAATGAATGGCGTCGGTCCCCTTCGACAACGCTCTCCCGACTCATTTACCGTGTTGCAGTCAGAATATGGATCTTTGCTCGACGCCTACCTCAAAGCTATGGGATACGGTCAATCGCCGCCGCGCGATAAGATCAACTCCCTCGCTGATCGCATTGGCTCATTAGGCGGTGGGCCACGAGATGTGATCGATATCCATCTGCGCTCAGTTATGCACAAGTGCCAGGATGTTCATCCAATGCGCGAGAAGGCTTACGCCATAGAAGGCAGACTCTTGGCGCTGGAGCTCATGGGGTATTTAGTCGACTTTTACCGCAGACCTAGCGTATTACACCAGTCTTACTCCACCAAGTTACAACCAAAGGAGAAAACTAAATGAAGCATTATCAACTGAAACTATACGTGACAGGTGAGACATCGCATTCATTAAGGGCAATCGAAAACCTGAAGACCTTATGTGCTGAATACAATTTGGAAGATACGTACCAATTAACAATCATCGACATCCTTAAGGAGCCACAAATGGCTGAGGACGACAAGATTATTGCCACGCCGACCTTGGTGAAAAAACTGCCACCACCGCTTTGCAAAATCATTGGCGATCTATCTGAAACAAATAAGTTGTTGTTGGGGTTGGACTTAGTGGCCCACAAATAATTAAACGGTACAAGGAGATATAAAATGCATACCAATGACAATAAATTACACCAATTAGATCAACCTGTTCCCAAGCTTGAAACAAACATTCCCGGGTTCGACGCTATTACGAACGGTGGAATTCCAAAGGGACGTGCAACCCTTATTTCCGGAACATCAGGCTGTGCTAAGACCACTTTGGCTATCCAGTTTATCGTAGAGGGTATCAGGTACTTCGAGGAGTCTGGTGTATTTGTGACCTTTGAAGAGGCGCCGATGGATATCCGGCGAAACACTAAGTCTTTTGGCTGGGATCTGGAAGGCTATCTTAATACCAACAAATTAGCCTTTGTGGACGTCTCACCAGAACCTGGCGACAACCCACTTGAAACCGGGGATTACGATCTCTCCGCATTGTTAGTGAGGATAGAGCACGCGATCAAGAAGGTTGACGCCAAGCGAGTGGCAATTGACTCTATCGGCTCCCTGTTCAGTCAGTTCGTCGATCCAGGTCGCGTCCGTCGTGAACTGTTTAGAATAGCCACGGGGCTAAAACAAATGGGTGTCACTACGCTAATAACCGCAGAGCGGACAAGTGAGACCGGTGAGATTGCCCGTTACGGCGTCGAGGAATTTGTGGCCGACAACGTTATTATACTGCGCAATACGCTGGAGGAAGAGAAACGGCGCAGGACCATTGAAATTCTCAAATTTCGAGGTGCGCCTCACCAAAAAGGTGAATTTCCCTTCACTATTTCGGAGCTAGGAGTTGAAGTGTTACCGCTTTCGTCAATGGAGCTTACACAAAAGTCCTCGAATGTTCGTCTGAGTACCGGTAACGTAAAGCTTGACGATATGTGTGGTGGGGGATTTTATCGGGACTCGATAATCCTGGTGAGTGGTGCGACTGGCTGCGGCAAAACCCTATCGGTTACCGCCTTCCTGGATGACGGTAGCCGCAAAGGTGAGAAAACACTGGTGTTTGCCTTTGAGGAATCTCGAGAGCAGCTGCTGCGTAACGCTATCGGTTGGGGAATGAATTTTCAAAAGTGGGAAGAACAAGGGCTGCTAAAGATCGTCTGTGCCTATCCTGAAATCCTTGGGCTTGAAGATCACCTGTTACTGATGAAGAAGGAAATCGAGGCGTTTCAACCTTTACGTATCGCGGTGGACAGCTTGTCAGCAATGGAGCGTGTGTCAACGCCGAAATCTTTTCGTGAGTTTGTTATCGGGTTGACGTCCTTTATTAAGCAGCGTGAGACTGCCGGACTCTTTACCGCCACAACAGCCTCGTTGATGGGGGGAACCTCAGTCTCCGAAACCCATATCTCGACCATCACCGACACCATTTTATTGATGCGTTACGTGGAGTTAATGGGCGAGATGCGACGTGGTCTTACCGTATTGAAAATGCGCGGTTCAAAACACGACAAGTTAATCCGAGAATACACCATCGATGATACCGGTATGCACATCGGCGACGCGTTCAGAAATGTCGGTGGGATCTTGTCAGGTATGCCTATTCAGCACCTAGCTAGAGAAGCCAATAACTTTGGTGATATGTTTGGTAATAGTCAGGGTGAAAATTAATCTTGGCACCAATAGCATTGGAAAAATAGGTGGAAATAAATTCTGAAAATTGGAAAAAACGCTTTGAAAAAGCTGATAGTGAACGTCACGAGCTAGCAGATGTTCTGCATGCTATTAGGAGTGGACAGGTAGACACCATTCGCACCATCAATAGTCCTAGTTCAGGTTTGCTACGATTATTGGATTCATCACTGGTGACAGAAAATGAACAACTTCTTGAGAAATTGAAGAAACAAAGTGAATCACTTCGTCAACAAAATGAAAAACTGACAACGCTGCAACTTAAACAGCAATTGGGCGAAAAAACAATAAAATCACTGCTAGACTCTCAACTGGATTCTGCAATACTGATTGATAAACAGGGTAAAGTTTTAGCATTAAATCAGGAAGCAGCAGCACAAATGGGGCTCTCTGAAGAAGAAATCCTCGACAAATGTTTATATAGTTTGTTGCCAGCTGAACTAAAAGCGAAAAGAAAACAGTGTATTATAGACGCTATTAAGTCAGGTCAATCGATACAATATGAAGAGATTAATAAGGCCGCTATTTTTGATGTTCACATTTTTCCGATCGTCAATTTAGCGGGCGAAACCAATAGGGTCTCAATATTCATTCACGATATCAGCGAAGAGCGCGAAAACGAATTACAATTGACCCGATTGGCGAATTATGACCAGCTTACTGGATTAAACAATCGAAGCTTTTTCTTTACTCATCAACATGCCATTATTTCTCAAGCGGTTCGAAATAAAAAACGATTAGCCACGTTATTTATTGACCTCGATAACTTCAAAGTAGTGAATGATACTTGGGGCCATGATGTAGGTGATGAATTACTTATATCAGTCTCTCAGCGGATAAAAGGATGTATAAGAGATAGTGATTTGGTAGCACGTATAGGCGGCGACGAATTTGCCGTTCTTATGAATGATATTAGTGACCCTCGGCAAGCAGCAATCGTTGCGCAAAAGATAATTGACGCGTTAGCTTTTCCCCACCAGCTTAGCAATCGAGAGATTTACGCGCATTGCAGTGTTGGAATAGCTTGCTATCCGGAGATGGGCAAAAATCTTAGTGCAATGAATAAGGCAGCTGATATTGCCATGTACCATGCAAAAGAGTTAGGTCGTAATCGGTACTGCTTTTATGACCCTGAACTGCAATTAGAAAATCTTAAAAGAACCGCTTTGATCAATCAATTACGTTTGGCGTTAAAAAATGATGGGTTTACTCTTCTTTATCAACCGAAGGTCTGTGCAAAAAACAAGAATATTGTTAGTGTTGAAGCGTTAATACGCTGGCCACATAGTGGAAAACCTCCATTTGGTCCATCGTTTTTTATCCCCTTGGCTGAAGAAATAGGTATTATAAGCGAACTAGGCGAATGGGTTTTACGCAGGGCTTGTTATGATGCAAAGTCTATGATTAAACAAATGGGTCAATTTGAAATTCCTGATTTTTCTATAGCCGTTAATGTTTCTGCCCGCCAACTCAAAGATATTCATTTGGCTGATACAATAAAAAATATTGTTGATGAGTTTGAAATACCCGCTGATTTAATACAAATAGAATTAACTGAAACTTCCATTATGGAAAATCCTAAAGCTTCGATTAAAGTTCTTAATGAAATTAGAGATCTTGGGATCAGCATTGCCATCGATGATTTTGGAACCGGTTATTCTTCTTTGAGTTATCTCAGTAAACTGCCTGTTGATACTTTAAAAATTGACCTTATGTTTGTTCAGGAAATTGGAAAAGATCCTCAAAGTGAATCAATTGTAAAATCTATTTTTGCATTGGCTCAAAGTTTAGGATTAAAGACGGTAGCTGAAGGTGTTGAAACCGAAGAGCAAATAAAGTTTTTAACTGAACAAGGGTGTGATTACTTACAAGGATTTTATTTCAGTAAGGCGATAGATAAAGACAAAATTATTGAAATGTTAGTTGATGAGAATAAGAAACGTAAAAAGAATAGCTGAATTAATGACGAAACATTAAAAGGTATATTTACTCGTAAATCCAAGTGAAAATAGCGTTTGTGACCTATCTGTCGAATCAGTTGGAAGTAGCTCCCTCTTTGGGGCAACCGAATACACTCTATGCTGATACACATGCTAAAAGTGAACTGGTCTTTGCATTAGCCCATTTACTGGGAATCGAGCTGTTTCCTCGTATGAGTACCTGGCTAGCTCCTAGCTCCTAGCTCCTAGCTCCTACCTTATTGTCTAGTTTTATCCCAAAAAATAGTGAATAAAGAACCGGTACGACACCTAATGTAAGAACTGTGGAAAATAATAACCCGCCCATAATTGCCAGCGCCATTGGCTCCCACATTTCTCCGCCGCCAAGATACAATGGGACCAACCCAAGGATAGTTGTCGCGGTGGTCAGTAATATTGGTCTTAATCTTTTTTGACAAGCATCGACAATCGCTAAAACAGGTGATACCCCTTCGACTTCCATTTCGATTTTTATTCTTTCTAATAGGACTATGGCATTATTAATAACAATACCAGCCAGAGAAATCAGCCCTAATAAGGTCATAAACCCGAAGAAGGACTGGCCTACGAGTAGACCGAATACAACGCCAATTAAACCAAGTGGAATAGTTGTTAAAACAATGATCGATTTTCGAATCGAATTAAATTGTCCTACCAAAAGAAGAACAATAATAAATACCGCAATCGGTAATTTATCGCCAATTGATTTATTGGCTTTAGAGGACGACTCGGCTTCACCGCCGAATTCATAAGTGTACCCGAACGGCCATTCTGCTTTTTCCTTGTCGAGCCATTTTTTAAGCTCTTCAAAGGCTTCACTTGCAGTGATGGATGGCTCGATTTGCGCACCAACTGTAATGGTCTTAGCGCGGTTTCGTCTTAATATCAGTGCAGGCTCCCAAACCACTTTAATGTCTGCCACTTGTTTCAAGGGAACCGAAGTACCATTGGCTTGTGAATATACCGATAACGACTCTAGCTTCGCCAGATCCTTACGGTCTTTTTCTACGGTTCGCATCACCACCGGAATAACCTGATCGCCCTCTCGATACTGGGTCAGTTCTAATCCTGATAATCCTGTTTTTAATGAAATAGCAATATCTTTACTAGAAACACCGGAACGACGGGCACGAGTCTGATTTATTTCGATCAACAACTTTTTGATGGGCATTCCCCAATTATCGCTTATCGCCTTGAGCC
>CAZOBX010000189.1:0-10546 GCA_964578045.1 uncultured Kangiella sp.
CCTAAAGGGAGGGACGCTGAAGATCCAGCCTCCAAATTTGCTTTGACTATATGCACCGCTAAATTTGATTTATTAGAAGCAACCGGAATTTTAGTCATCTCTATCGAGATTAGAGTATCAATACGAAATGCTTTTTGCGGATTAGGTTGGCCTTTTCTGGATGAAAAAAAACCTCGCCAATCGATAATAAGCTTATCGGTCAAAGGCTTATCTTTACGGAACAGTTCATTCAAATCGATAGAATGATCATCAGAGCCTTGTAAATTGTAGTTAGGACGAACCATACTATGACCAAACCGAAAGCTTGCGTGTGAAAAATAATCAGGAATGTCA
This sequence comes from uncultured Kangiella sp., assembly GCA_964578045.1. Classification (GTDB taxonomy): domain Bacteria; phylum Pseudomonadota; class Gammaproteobacteria; order Enterobacterales; family Kangiellaceae. The sequence continues at coordinate 334 of CAZOBX010000189.1, forward strand.
TTATAGTCAGATTGGATGTCGCTTCCATCTTGCTTAAAATAGTGCTTAAATACCTGTTCGTCTAACAAAGATGCAAAAAAATCTTCAACAACAATTAATTGAAAGGTTAAGCAAACCATTTTTCTAGCTCGCAATGCTGTACCAGCAAAGTTATTGTCGAGTAAAAAATTGTGTAATCTTAACCATAAAACATGGAGCTGGGAAATAATGACGTTTTCGTCATTTCTTGGTTCTGGGATTTGAGCTTTGCCCTTAATTCGATACAAATCTAAACCATCTTTTCTTCCTAACTTAAAACGACCTTGACTGTCGAATAGCTCAACATCTCCTGGGGCATTACTAGGGTGATTATTGAGTAGTGGACCATAAAGGCTGTCTAAATTAAGTTCACCTCTTACTTTGCGATGATCACTCGCGTTATTAGTAGGAGGCACTATGTCATGAGAGATCATTTGCCCTATATAGGTTAACCCAGCATCGATGTTACTCTTTCGTCGAAATATATTATTAGAGGCAGACCTTTCAGGGTGAGGCATGGTTGTCATGGCCGTTGCCAGCGTTTCATTAAAACATTCATTGGAACAAGTCATAACTTCACCTCATATTTGATATGATGTACCATGCTAATACGTAATCTTTAATATCAATCTTTCCAATTGTTCAGATTCGTTAGTAGGACTCAACTCAAACGTCCATAAACCAGGTTTCAATAATTTTCCAGGTACAGAAATAACTAAATCCCCCATACCTTGGATACCTACGAGTTTAAATTCAATAACTTGCAATCCCTTTGGATCAAACATCTTAATATTGAAGCTCTCTGTCCCGATCAGACTCGGCTGTAACACCAAAGTTATTTGTTCATCACCTTTGGCAATGGATAACGTTGCCTGTTGTTCTTGGCTGCTACTACGCAATGGAGAGATGTAAACCAAATTTACTTTACCTGACGCTTTAAAAGCCCCGTCTTCTATTTGGAGATACAAAATAAAACTAAACGCACAAACTACCAAAGTTGCAAAACTTGCCACTAGTGGCTGAGCCGGCCAAGATAACCACTTAGAGCTAACTTGTTTGTTGTCAAACTGCACCAAAGGTAAATGTTGTTGAAGCAACATATCTAATTCTAATTCTTCTAATAATTCAGCCTTATCCATCAAATAAACTTCAAAATCCTCCAGCTCTTCTGCAGTCAGCTCTCCACGCAAATATTTGTTAGCTATATCATTGCTTTCGACATATTCGTTGTCCATCATAAGAATCGATTCCCCGCTTCACTTCGGAACTGCATTAGCCGCCGCAGGTTTATGTTAAGCTTCAGATGTGGTTTGTCTTTATAGTGATGCGTCGAAGTTAAATCTCTCACTTGATTAGATATAGATTCGTCAGGTTGAACAGCTAACGGAGTAGAAATAGTGTAAAAACCAAGTATAAACAAGCCTATAGAAAACAAATGTGAAATGCTTTGTTCACAAATATTTATTTTTAATCTATGAGATAATAATTTTTTTAATCGATCTCGAGCTCTAAATAGAACTCTATCGAAATGTTCCGGCGTCAAATCAAGCGAATCACAAACAATATTCTTATCACAGTGATAGAGAAAGTGCTGCTTTAAGATTTCACGGTCACGTGCAGTCGGCAACTCGTCAATAACCTGTTTTACGATGGCAGTCAGCTTTTTGAAGTGTATTCGATCTGCAGAATCAGTGTTCAAGCCAGGAAATTTAATATGAATATCAGAAGTCGCTTCCGTTTTTCTGCGCTTTTCCTTGCGATAATTTGCGATTAGGAGGTTAACACCAGTTTGCCTGATAAATGATGCGATAGCATCAGGCTTATTGATAGCACCGCTACGAGCTTTTTCGAGCACAAGTAAAAATGTATCCTGGGTGATATCAGCAGCAAGCTCTGGATCTCTAGCGCGCTTATTAAGAATAAAATACAAGCCACGCCAATACTTGGTGACTAACTCCTGTTCTGCATTCCGTTCACCTGCTTCAATGCGAGTAACAATCCTCTCAGCAGGATCTGAGTCTGTTTTCGTTTCCTTCACTAACATAGCAAGCTCTTGAATTAGTTATTGTTTTTAATCCGTCCCTGCAAGATTAGAACATTTTTACAATGGAAGCAAATTAGCCTGTATTTATGAAAATAAGGAGGGTTGATATTGTTGGCAAAGAACTATAGTGTGTAATCTGGTGATAATAGAAAATATTGGGTTCTTCTGGATATCTCAGCATAGCAGATTGAGATAATCACAAAAATAAGCTCTTGAAATGCTTGTAATGCCTGTTTCATTTGCCGAATCAATGACTAAATTCGTTATTTTTATGTCCGAACCCGCGCATTAACTCTGTATGATGTCAAACACCCGATTTCTTCGTCCTACCTTTATCGATGTATTTGCGTCAAGGTTATACTAAAATTGTTGCCAACAGCAAACTCAAGGAAATAAAAAGAAAATGGAATTCAGACAAATTAGCCTTAAGCACACAGTAATTCTAGAGTATTTGGTATTTAGTGAATCAAACCAACAACCTCATAATTCCCTTCAGTCTTCAACGTAATAGTAACATCTTGATCGCTAATATTTTTCCAATACCAGCCATGAATACCGTCAAACGGAACAGTCATTGAACCCTGTACTTCCGCCGCTGTTGCAATGGTATAACTTTTAAAATAACCGCTAGTATCGCCTTCAGGTTCGCCGTGAAAATCAAAATAAATAGGTTTACCTTGGGAATACCACTCATAGCTAATATCGGCATGCTTTGTCATTTGAAATTTATATTCGACGCCACTATTTGCAGGCACCAATATGGTTGCCTGATGCTTTTGCAAACTCACTGGTTTTTCATTAATCTTCTGACCGTTATCAACCGCAGGATCTTGCTTAGCAAGAACAGTCAGTCCAAGTAGCTTTCCTACACCGGTAGGGTCGGAATTGTATTCGACCGGCAAAACGATGGTAGTAAAAATAACTAGCGCAATAACAACCGCCGCCGCGCTGGCTTTTATCAAAGTTTTTGTCGATTGAACTGGAAATGTCATTTCGTTCATTTTTTATCCTTGTATTTGCCGATTGGTAAATTCAAATAATGTTTGATTTACGAATTATAAAAATACCCGCTTAGCTGAAACAGGGTCAAAGTCAGACCACCACTCATAAGCATAGTATTTGAAACAGTAGTAAATTTTAAATAGCTAGAATGACGGCGCCAGAAGCTCAAAATAATTAATACAAAAGTCAACGCCAGAAATTGGCCAAGTTCAACCCCAACATTAAACGCTATCAGGTTTTGAAATAATCCTTCTTTGCCAAACTCAAATTCCTGAAGTTTAGTCGCCAGGCCAAAACCATGAAATAATCCAAAAATAAGAACCGCAGCCCTTGTATCAGGTTGATAACCCAGTAAACGCTTAAACCCACCTAAATTATCAAAGCCCTTGTAAACAATCGAAAGCCCGATAATGGCGTCGATCAAGAAGGCATTGACCTGTAGGTCAAACCAGACGCCAAACATTAAAGTCATGCTGTGTCCCAAAGTAAACAGACTGACATAAATAAGCACGTCTTTTGAACGGTATAAAAAGAATAAAACGCCGACCAGAAACAAAAGATGATCGTAACCAGTCACCATGTGTTTAGCGCCGATATATAAAAAAGGCAACAACGCAACACCTTGATTATTGGCTAAGAATTGTTTGGTCGCATCATCGACCCCATGTGCATTTAATGACAGGGTAAGGAATCCGGCGAACAACGCCAACAGAGCGCAAATAAGTAATTTGTGATTAAATAACATGCAAATCTTTCCCTATTTGAAAGATAGTTGAGCGGACTGGTATAGTATCTATAAACCAGGCTACTGGCAATATTGGCCTCTCACCCATTTCCAGCCCCAAAGCATAGATTTAATCACCAGAATCCGGTACATTAGCTTGGTTTAATCCCAGAACAATAGGCGTGTACACCCTGTTGAATCAATAACAATAAAGGAAGCTTCCTATGAAATTATCACGCTATTTATGGCTATCGATGCCTGTCATGTTCGCCGTTATTGCCGGTTGTAGCGACAATAAAACCGAACAACAGTCTGATACCCAGCAAATTACAACAAAAACTGAGAGCAAAAAAACAGGCCAAACGGACTTCGAATTAAAGCAGTACGACGCTGCTGAATTCTTCAAAACCACCACCGCTTTTGGATCGTCAATTAATCACGATGCTAGTGCCGTTTTGGTTACCAATGATGAAGATGGCGTATTTAACGCCTATCGTTACCCACTAGATGGTAGCTCCCCGACTCAATTAACCCATTCAACCACTGACACTATTTTTGGCATCAGCTGGTTCCCTGCAGACGACCGAATTTTATACACAGCCGATCAGGCCGGCAATGAACTCAATCACCTGTATGTTAGAGAACTAGACGGTTCTATTAAAGATCTCACCGAAGGAGAAAATTTGAAAGCCCAGTTCGCCAGCTGGCAACAGGACAAGAGTGGATTTTTTGTTTTGACAAACGAAAGAGACTCCAAGAGCTTTGACCTATATCGATATGCGATTGCTGATTATAAGCGCCAACTTGTATTTCAAAATAACGACAATTGGTCAATCGGTGAAATCAGCCCAAATGGTCGCTGGCTAACCCTCAATCAGAATGTTTCCAATTCTGACTCAAATATATTTTTGGTCGATTTAACAACCACTGCAAAAAAACCAAGTCTGATCACTGAACACCAAGGTAATGTCAGCCACGAAAGTTATTCCTTTACGCCGGATAGTCAGCAGCTTATCTATGCCACTAACGAATACGGTGAATTCAATCAAGCCTGGAGTCTCAATCTGGAAACCAATAAAAAATCAGTTTACTATCAGGCAAACTGGGATGTTGCTTTTGTGTATTTTTCTGACGATGGCAAATATCGTGTTGCAGGAATTAACGACGATGGACAAACCAAGATTGACATTGCGGAAGTGGCTAGCGGAAATAGTATTACTCTTCCCTCTTTACCCCAGGGCGATCTGCGTGGTGTCAACTTTTCTGCAGACAGCAAAAAAATGGTTTTCTATATCAATTCAGATACCTCCCCTTCTAACCTATTTAGTTTTGATATCGGCTCTCCCGCTGCCAAACGTCTGACTCAAACGCTCAATCCTGATATAGACGAACAGCAACTGGTTGCCAGTGAAGTCAAACGTTTTAAGAGCTTTGATGGTCTGGAAATCCCGGGGATTTTGTATAGACCAAAAACGGCTAGCGCTGAAAACAAAGTACCGGCCCTTGTCTGGGTTCACGGTGGTCCCGGCGGTCAATCGCGCAAGGGATATCGCGCTGCCATTCAGCACTTAGTCAATCAAGGTTACGCGATCTTTGCGGTCAATAATCGCGGTTCCTCCGGTTATGGAAAAACGTTTTTCCATTTAGATGATAAAAAACATGGTGAAGATGATTTGCAGGATATTGTCTATGGCAAGAAGTACCTACAAACTTTAAGTTGGGTGGACGGCAATAAAATAGGCATCATTGGCGGTAGTTATGGTGGTTATATGACCATGGCGGCGATGGCCTTTACTGATGAGTTTAAAGTTGGTATTGATATTTTCGGCGTAACTAACTGGCAAAGGACTTTGAAAAATATTCCGCCTTGGTGGGAAGCCTTCAAGAAATCTTTATACGATGAAATGGGTGATCCGGCGACTGATGCCGACCGTCATTATGCGATTTCTCCGTTGTTCCATGCCGATAAAATTAAAAACCCGGTGCTAATTGTACAGGGAGCCAATGACCCCAGAGTTTTACAGGTGGAAAGTGACGAAATGGTCGCAGCCATTCGAAAAAATAATGTCGCGGTTGAGTATGTTTTGTTTCCCGATGAAGGTCATGGATTTAGAAAAAAAGTCAATCGGATTACCGCTTCGAACGCTTATGTAGAATTTCTAAAAAAACACCTCTAAACTGAATTTCACATCTAATAATTTTCTTTCCTACTCATTTCTTTATAATGAGTAGGAAAGAAATTTTCATATCCAAATAAGAATTTATTATTTTATCCTCAACCAACTCCAGGATAAACCGCAAACTCAGCACTTAACGACGTATTTAAACCATCAACCTGATGACCAGACCATAAAGGCAGCGCAGCACTTAACCACACTTGCAACGACTAATAAGCTAACAAGACCATAGCGGTGTATAAATACTCATCCGTCTACCGCTGGGCATTACTTATCCTCAAGAAGCGGGATAATTCTCCCCTATAGAACAAGCAATGATTTTACTGATTTGGGCCATTGTACGGCTGGATTGTTGTTGCCAGTCATTAAATGTTGCCTGAACCAATTTGAGATCCCTTTGAGAATTCGGATGTCTTTCAACTAGGCCTTGTCCTATCAGATACGCCACGATATCCCTAGTTAATAAAAAGGTATCTTTGCCCATCGCTCTCAAGAAATAAGGTCCGGTATTACCGCCCAATCGACAGCCATGCTTTTTAAGGTAAAGCCAAAGTTGGGTAATCTCATCTGGCGGCCACTCGGCAATGAATTTTCCAAAGCCATTATGCTGATCAGAAATTTCTTTGACGAAATAAGCGTTTTCCCTCACCGATTTAACTTTAGTAAAGTTACGAATAATGCGTTTATCCTGAGCCATTCTTTCAATCTGCTCATCACTCGCTAATTCAAGCTTATAGGGCTGAAAGCCCCAAAACACCTGTTCAAATCCATCCCATTTATTTTCGACCACTCGCCAAATAAAACCCGACTGAAATATCTTTTTTGTCATAGCAGCTAGATAATCTCGATCTGGCACGGCAATTAGTTGCTGTTGTTTTAACTCGTCTGGCATTAAAGATTGTAGGGCTTTCTTTCCCCCTTTTCTTTCGATTGCGCGCTCAAAAATAGGCGTGAATTTTTCCATCGAATGTCTTTATTTTTTAGAATTGGACAAGGAGTCGATATTACACTAGCAACCAATAGATAACTCTAATTAATTGTAAAAATATAACATTCACTTTATCACCTCTACGACGTCCGTAATGATTAGGCCAATTTATCGGCTTGCCCGAAGGGAGTTCACCCAACAAGCGATTGCAGCGTTTTGACTCTTGAATAGGGCTAACCAAAGCTGGCCCCGTGAGCGGAGCGAATGCTTTGGGTCTTTTCTTCGAGTCACACCTTGCACTCACTTGTTGGCTGAACTCTGAACGAGTCAAATTCCCTGTGTCGAGGTACTGTAGTTATTATCGCGGGAGAAACGGAGTTAATTTTTTATTCAATATTACTATTAATATTCACCTGTTAATAAAATTGAATTATAAGCTAGTCAAATCACCGTTTAGCTACTTGTAGCCGATATTTAACCGGCGTATAGTGTTTTGCTTGAATTAAATCTTCCAAAGTAGTGGAACAAAAGCGGTAATAACACTCGCTCTATGCGACTGCTGTCTTCCTTGTATGTTGTCCCGAAAGTAATGCTTAAAGCGAACTTTTTCTCACTAGATCGACCTGGAACTGGTCAAAACTAGCTCACCTTTTCCATATACAAGGAGCAGAACATGAAATCATATTCTCGGATCTCACGGACATTTATTTTCGGCGTAATATTTTGTTTAATTCCAATCGCCACTCTGGCAGAACCCAAAATATACCAGGGATTACCAATCACTACCGATTCTCAACAAGCATTTAACTATTATGTTATAGGACAAAAACTACTAGAACAGGGAAAAACTACCGAAGCTCAACAAATATTTAAGAAGGCCATGGATCAAGACCCTAGCTTTTCTTCGGCATGGCTTGGCTTTGCCGGTGCAGCATCTAGCGCCAAAGAATATAAGCAAAGTCTCGATAGAGCAGGCATGAACATTAAAAAGACCAGCGAAGCCGAAAACATTCAGCTTAAAATAGCCAAAACCTTCCTTAACAACGATTTGGAAAACCGGGTTAAACTAAGTAAACAATTGGTTAATAGCTATCCCGATAGCCCGCGCGCCTGGCTGATAAATGGCAATGCTTTAGGCAATATCAACAATCAAACTGAGCAAAGAAAAGCCTATACAAAATCCATCCACTTAAATAAGGGCTATACACCGGCTTACACCCAAATGGGATTTTCCTATATCTTTAATCGGCCAATCGACTTTGTAAAAGGAGAAAGTTATATGCTAAAGGCGAGTCAATTAGACCCTGCCAGTGAGTCCGCGCATATTAATTTGGGTGATGCCCACCGAGCGATTCAATCTCTCGATAAAGCCAGTAATGATTATGAAACGGCGAGTCTGATCAATCCTAATAGCGCCGTCGCTTTTGTCAAAAAAGGACATGTCGATTCATTTCTTGGCGATTTCGATGCGGCCAAAAAGGCCTATCAGCAAGGGCTTAAAGTTTCGGATAATATTTCACGCCCTTATTATGCCAACTATGAAACTTTTATCGACATACATGCTTCCAAGCCGCAAAAAGCAATTGATAGTTTGGCCGGTGTGATTAAAAATATCGATAAAATGGATTTAGCCGATCATCAAAAAAACTCTGCCAAACTGTTTGCCTTGACTAATCAAGTCACCATCGCACTTCATCACAGTCTGGTTGACCAAGCCAAAACCATTCTTGAACAACGAGAGACCTTAGTGCGAACAATTTCGGCCAACTTAAATGACAAAGACTTTACTCGAAATCAGGAAGCTGATATTGCATTTTGGAGAGGACAACTAGCGGTACGTAACGGGGATTTTAAAACGGCCCATCAATATGCCGATGAAAATAGTAAACTGGTGAAAGATAATAAGAGCCCTAGAAAAATGGAACGATTTCACGAATTGGAGGGATTAATCAGTCTCTTATCGGAGAAATTTGATACTGCAAAACTCCATTATTCCAAGGCAAACAAGAACAGTGTTTATGTCAAATACCACCTTGCACTAGTAATCGAACTTTCAGGCGACAAGAAAAACGCCACCAGATTGTTTAAAGAAGTTGCGCAGTTTAATTTTAACTCAGTGGAATTCGCCTTAGTGAGAAAAGATGCTCTCAGCAAAGCCAGTATTTAGTGATTAAAATGGTTTGATTAACTAGCCTCACAATATTATTGTAAGGCTAGTTATTGTGACTAATTGGTCACAAGTACTAAAATAGCTTTATCATGTTTTCATCTTACCAAAGAAATTAATAGAGCAGTTCTAATAGTCGCCATGATAATATCCAACTAAAATACAAACCGCTGCTGACCAACACTCTTAGCATATTCGTTATATTGCACTTCAATAAATTCGACTGTTTGGTCATTTTTTTGTAATAGAACACAACTCGATCGGGTGCCATATTCAGGGCTATTAATGAATATGGATGAAAGCAATCGCTCCAATTCAAGAGAAACTCCCGTATCAGGTAGTTGGCTTTCTTGAACTTTTTCCTGGTCTGTTAATATCGAAAATAACTGTTCCGCTTCGATCTGCTGATTTAAATTGATGATCGCTTCTAACTTTCTTTCCCCTTTAGCCATCTTAGGCCAAATATCATCTAGATTACCATTCGAAATTGCATGGAAGCCATCAACTAAAGTTGATTGTTTTTTGCTGACACTGTTGTAACAGACTAACCCCCCTAAAGGACCATAAATCAGATTAAATGGATTGTATTGGTCGCTATGCTGCGCAAGCCATGATGAGCTTATATCAGAGTCTTTGTGTAAGGCATTGGTTACTAGTTCACCTCTGGATTTCTTATCTTGAACTTGCTTACTCCCTGTTCGAATATTGGTGACTGCCGCAAAATAGCCTTGTTTATTGACTCCAAGCCAACTCCCCCCTGCCTGTAGGTCTTTACCGGCCAACATAGACGGAAAGTCCGGCCAAAAATGGGCTGCTGATGTAGGTCGTTGATAAAACTCGTCACGATTGGCACAGATCACTAGAGGGTATTCGGAATGCTGTTTAATCGCTAAAAATAGAATACACATAATTTTCTGTTTGATAGGTTAAGAATTTTTATATTGGTCAAATTAACACTTAAATTGTCAGCGGAACTAGTGTTATTGCCGGTCCCTTCAACACTTCCCGAATTCGTACTCATTATTTCACCATATCAAAGCTCTACAGGTCCTTAAAAAAGAAGCTTTGCAAAATTCAGAAAAAGTTAGAATATCTAGTTTCATTTCAATCCCCTCCTTTGTTCACAGCTGAAAAAACATACTAAACAGCCGGT
>CAZOBX010000189.1:10556-11964 GCA_964578045.1 uncultured Kangiella sp.
TTTTTGCCGCACAGATAAAGTCATTCTGGTGTAGTCCTTTGATTTTATGCGTCCACCAGGTTACCGTTACTTTCCCCCATTCGGTGAGTATCGCCGGGTGATGAGCCTGTTCTTCGGCGATTGCGGCGACTTTGTCGGTAAATTCGATGGCGTATAGAAAATTCTTAAATTCGAATGTTCGTTCTAGCCGACTAATAGAGTTGTGCTCCACAATTGTCCATTCAGGAACTTGCGCTATTAGATGGCGACATTCTTGATCGGTTAACATCAACGAATCAACATGACAAGATTGGCATTGTTGCTTGTTAAGATTCTGCATTTCACGTCCTCCAGAGATTGACTCAATCATAACATGTTAGCCGTTATTTTGACTGGAATCAGTCATTTATCTTGAATTGTCCGATTATTCTTTATGAGGTAATTCTATTTAAAAGACTTAATTTTATTACTTAATGTTCTGTAATTTTTGGCAATAATTCTCTCCAGTGAAGAAACCCGGTGTATACTTTGTTAGATACCAATCATTCTTGTATTGCTTTCTATTTCTCAAGATTCAGATGAACTATTGCAATTAACAAAAAGCGGCAACAAGTGATGTGATGATGAAACTCAATAAATTGAAGTGGGCACCTTCGAGCAATTGGCCTCTGCTGACGCTTTTGTTGTTGCTGTCATTTGGCAACGGGGCTAAGGAATTTAATGTTATGCTTGAAAATATGCTTGAAGAAATTCAGCAAGATTCACTGGCAACCAGTATAGCAACAGGCAGAGACTCTTTAAGCAATGAAGTTATCCAAGCCATGCGAGATGTTCCGCGTCATCAATTCGTTGCAGCAAGCTTTATCGATCACAGCTATGCCAACCGTCCTCTTCCCATTGGTAAACAACAAACCATATCCCAACCTTTTATTGTAGCCCTGATGACCGATTTTCTGAATCTCAAAAAGGACTTTACTGTATTGGAAGTTGGTACGGGCTCTGGTTACCAGGCAGCAATTTTATCCGTATTAGTAGAACAGGTTTACAGTATAGAGATTATTCCGGAACTGGGTAAAAGCGCTGATGCTCGTCTACAGGAATTAGGTTATCACAATGTTACTGTTCGTATTGGCGATGGATATCATGGATGGGATGCTCATGCTCCCTTTGATGCGATTATTGTTACTGCCGCGGCCAAGGAAATCCCCTCGGCATTAATTAAACAATTGAAAACCGGAGGACGAATGATGATCCCTGTTGGCGGCGAACATCAAATTCAAAACCTGATTTTGGTTAAAAAGAATAGCGATACGAGCCACATCACTCAAAAGATATTGGCGGTTAGATTTGTTCCTCTGACTGGCGATCACTAATTATACCCGTGATACCTCAAAATGCAGGTTCCAGTGTTCAGCTAAAATGTCTGAAC
>CAZOBX010000190.1:0-6708 GCA_964578045.1 uncultured Kangiella sp.
CGAGAGTCTCCCAAACTCTGATCGCCCGTTGGTAGTAATCGACCCCGGCGGCGAGCCTTTGCCGGAATGTTCGCTTTTATTGCAGGCTCTCCCTTTGTTTATATTGAATACTTCGGCGTGTCGCCCACTCAATTTAGCTGGTTAGTCGCGCTCAATGCCATTGCGATGATGGGCATGAATTTAATCAATGCTCGATTGCTAAATAATGTTGATCCTACTCGAAAACTCATTGTTGCAGGTGTTCTATTAGCTATTGTTGGAGCCTATTTGGTAAGCGTTGCTTATTTGCATTTATCGCTAATTTTTGTCGTTATTGGCGTGGTTTTATACATCGGATTATTAGGTCTTACTGCTGCCAACGCAATTTCAGCAGCGCTGGCAACTGCGGGAAAAAATGCAGGCGTCTTATCAGGCATCAACGGCGTACTCCAATTTGGTTTAGGTGCGCTTTCCAGCGCGGTAGTTAGCATCAGTGAAAGTACCGACGCGACAACAATGAATTCGGTCATGGCGGCTTGTGCACTATCAACTTTAATTTTTGTGATTGTATTAAGGTACAAAACCCGGCGTAAGCCTATCGGTGCATTGTCATGAATATAATAAAAAATAGAGCTATTGCTAATGTTAAGCAAATTATTAAAAAAACTAGCGGCAGTCCGGCCTATGTACGCGGAGACTTATTTGACCAGCTAAAACCATTCGCACTTTTCGATGCAGGTATTCTTAATCAACCTGAGTTGACTATTGGCTGGCATCCCCATTCCGGCGTTGCCACGATTACTTTCCCTTATGATGCTGATTTAATTCACGCGGATTCTGAAGGCAATGGTGATACGATTAAAAGCCGTCGCCTGCAGTGGATGGCCAGTGGTTCTGGCGTTTGGCATAAAGAAAACTACGTTGCTCAACGAGATCATATTGGCATATTGCAGCTGTGGTTATTACTGCCACCTGATGAAGAAACTGCCCAGTTCGCTATTTTAATTTGCAACCTGATGAAGTTCCGCAGATAGGTAGTGTGAGAGTATTACTCGGTGAGTATCAAGGCGTTAAAGCTGCGGCTGAGGTTAGCCATAATGTTAGCTACTTACATATTAATCTTAAAAAAGGTGAAGATTTTAATTGGCAATTTCCAAGGGATCAAACAAGGGGGTTTGTCTATCCATTAACGGGAGCTTTAAGTATAAACCACCAAGTATTTCATGCGGAACAATTAGCGCAGCTAGAAGAGCAGACTCGTAACAGTGAAGTAGACTCCTGGTAAAAGCTGAGTCAGACAGTGAATTTATCTTAGCATTAGTCGAGCCATGAGTTCATGAAGTTGTAAGCTATAAGGGGCAAATTCATACCAACCATTCAGCGTTAGAAATCGGAAAAAAACAGATTCAGCGGCTTGGAAATGAGCTATTTAAACGGGGTGAAATTCGCTGATGGGTATTTCTAACCTTTTAACGAATAAACAGGAAAATAATGAAGCTTATGAAAATTATTAATCACCAGCGCATCGATGGCGTAATCCCAAATGCACGTGGTCAGAGGCCTTTTCCTACGTCTGCGCTTGCGCATTTTGACCCTTTTGTAATGCTTGATCATATTGGTCCATCGACGATGCCTACTGATTGGTATTTGGATGGTGGAACCGATGAGAAACCAAATTTACATCCACATAGAGGCTTTGAAACCATTACTTTTATGTTTAAGGGTAATTTACATCACCGTGATTCGAAATTTGAAACAAGACCATTATTAACCAATGGTAGCGTGCAACGAATGAATGCTGGCAGTGGTATTCAACACGGCGGTGATATGTGGGCTGATGAGCAGCAACAATTTCATGAGATACAGTTATGGGTTAATAATCCTGCACAAGATAAGATGAGTGAGCCAAGTGTCCATAATGTCAAGGACTCCGAAATTCCGGCGGTAAAAGTATCGAACGGGTCAGGCGAAGTTAACTTACGGATTGTCGCTGGTATACTGAATGATGTTGAAGGCCCCATTAAGACCTTTGCAAATATTCGCGCCATTCATGGCGAGATATCAGGCAAACAAGAAATTAAATTTAACCAATCTCAATTAGATTCGAAACATAACCGTACAATGCTCTATGTATTAACGGGTAGTGTGACGATTAATGGTGAAACGATTAATGAATTTCAGTCAGCAGCATTTGAACAGCCATTAGCCGCGCTTGAGTTTACCGCAAACAAAGGAGAATTTTTATTAATCAGTGGTCAAAGCCTCAACGAGCCCATTGTTTTTGAAGGACCCTTTGTCATGAATACTCAGGAAGAAATTGCTCGGGCCAAGCGCGACTATGAAATGGGGGTGTTTTGAGATTGGAGCGCAAAATATACGTAAAAAAGAAGGTTTCTCTTCTCTTGAAGCTTTGCGATTTTTTAGCATATGATATTAACCAAATCATAATCCATAATAAAAGAGGTAAAAATGAAACAAATTACTCGAGTAAATCATTTAGGCATTCGTGTTAGCAACTTGGAAACAGCTCGCGAGTTCTATGAAAAGTTAGGTTTTGATTTCATTGTTGGTCCCGTGGGGCCTGAGCCCGTTGCAATAATGGAACATCCTTCAGGTATCAATATTAATTTAATTTTGAATGCTGCAAAACCGGCAAAACAAAATATTCTTATGGACGTCTCAGAGAAATATGCGGGATATACACATGTTGCAATTGAAGTTGATGATACTCCAGCAGTAGTTAAGCAGCTTAACGAATTGGGGATTAAAATTACTGAAGGTCCAGTTGAGTTCCCGACAGGAATTTCCACATTCATTCGAGACCAGGATGAAAATGTCATTGAATTTCATCAACCAAAACAACAAATTGATTATTCTAAGCTTAAATAATTTAACTTCAGTCATTACGAGAGTTGACTATTAGCCAATACACAACCAATAGCGCTAACTAACCATTTTGGGTTCTAATTGTGTCTGCAAACAGGGTCCAGACAACGGCAAATTTAAGAACTTCATTTACTATCATTATCAATGTTATGAATGTCCTCTTTGGGTGCCGTGGTTCAGCACTCATCATTAGGTAGACAGAAAAGTCCGAATCACGGTCGTTGAGGAATCCTGTTTTGTACGACTGTTATGTTAATGTTAAGAGTCATTAACCTGCCTCAAGAAGCATCGCTGCTTTTGCGTATACTGACTTGACTTGTTAACTTCCATTGATGATTAAGTTTATCCATTTTGTATAACTAGAAATTCGGACTTGATAGCCTGTTGTGCCATATAACATAGGAGAAAATTCACTATTATCACCTTGCCAGGACCAACTAGATAAACCAACAAGATAAGGCGTTTTGTTAACATAAATGACAGATGCCCCACCACTGTCACCTGAACCGTGGATCCCCTCTAAAGGTAATGCAGAATCACCGGAATTAAATTGATATGATAACCACTTACTATCCGATCCTGTGATAACATTCTGACAAAATCTCAATTTCTTTTGGTTTTTAGTATCAAATACCATTCCCTCTTTACCATTCCCCGTTGCTCCTTTTCCGAAAACTTCTATGGTTTTTCCTTGCTCATCATTTTGATTATAAAGAGCTATAGGTATTAGATGTTTTACCGGATACACGAGTTTAACAAGGGCTATATCACTGCGTGTTGATAATAAAGATTTGAGTTTAGCCGTATTAGTGTAATCAAAATCTTTCGGTGCTTTTATATAATCTGGATGAAAAATAACATCGAAAATTTTATTTTTTACACCTGAAACCTCAAAATCCATTCCTTGGTAATCCCAAAATATGACATGGCCAACAGTTAACAGCCATCGTTCCGCAATAAGTATCGCATGCCCTTCACCGGGCATATCAACTAAAAACTGAGGTGGTTTGTCTTGTGCGTATCGAATGTGTAAGCTCGATACTACCAATCTCGACTTGCTGCATCATTAGAACGCTAGTTAATAACTTGGTAACAGAGTAACTGGGGAAAATATGCTGTTTGGAAATTGTTACTCCAAGTTCGATATTCGCGAAACCATGCTGTCCCTGATACAAAGGTTGATGATTTTTTAAAATTACCACTGACTGGCCGACGACCCCGTATCTCTCGCTATTTTTTACTAATTGTTGGTCTAGTGACGCTTGCATTAACGGGGAAATTTCAGCCAAGGCGTAGCCTGGCATTAAATTAATGGAAATAAGCAATCCCGTTGCAAAGAAATTTAAAATTAAAGACTTCATTGTTTTCCTTAGTAAATAACTAGAATCATTATTTGGACGTAGCAAATGACTAAAAGGTTTAAACGGTACTGGCATAAAAAGTTCGACGGCTACAAATATCACGATAACAACCACTCAAAGTGAACATCATTAAAGGCTGATTTTCGGACGAAGCGGAAATTCGAAATAAAATCACCTAAAAATAAGCTGCAAATTTGTTGGAAGACTCAGTAGTCCGGATATCTGCCTTTGAGATAAACTAGTCCAAGGGTCTAAAATGTGCCATTAGTCGTCAGTCGAGAGGTAATACTCTGCGGCAGCTTCCGCGACAAAGCCGCCAATCGAGTTGGCCAAATGATTGCCTTCTATTAACCATTTGGTTTTACCCCAATAAAATGGACCACTAATTAAGTCCAGATGTCCGATTTTCAAATTCAACTGGGCTAATATTTCCTAAGTAGCCATGTCGACGTTTTCGATTATAAAAACACTCGATGTAATCAAAAATATCCGCTCTGGCTTGATCTCTTGTTCGATAGCGCGTGCGATTCACTCGTTCTCGTTTAAGCACACCAAAAAAACTTTCGACAACCGCATTATCATAGCAGTTTCCACGCGCACTCATACTACATTTAATACCATTTTTTACGAGCTCGTTTCGATAGTCATCACTGGTATATTGGGCTCCGCGGTCAGAGTGATGAATAAGCTCATCGCTGGGCTCTCGGAAACCCAGGGCCATTGATAACGCATCAAGAGCAAGGTGTCGGCTTAGCCAGCGGCTCATCGACCATCCCACGATTCGACGTGAATACAGATCCATCACAATGGCTAAATATAGCCAGCCTTCAAACGTGGATATATACGTAATATCTGAGGCCCAACGTTGGTCTGGAGCGGGACTTGTAAAGTCCTGTTTAAGTAAATTCTTAGCCACGGGATGACTTGGGTCTGACTTTGTCGTGATTTTAAAACGACGAGTTGGACAGCCTTTAAGTCCGGCCAGACGCATTAATCGAGCGATTTTATTCTTACCATGATGATAACCCACTGCTTCAAGTTCATCTCGTATTTTGGGCGAACCATAAACTCCGTAGCTCTGAGCATGAAGACGGTGTATCACTTTGGTGAGCTGACGGTCAGCCTTTGCTCTATGACTTTCAGGTCGCTCTTTCCAAGCGTAATAACCACTCCTGGAAACTCTCAGCAATAGACACATCATTCTAACTGAATACACCTCGCGGTGTCGGTCGATATATTGGTATCTTATTCCGACTCCTTGGTGAAGAACACCACCGCACTCTTTAAAAAATCACGCTCTTGTTTAACTTTAGCAAGTTCACGTTTTAGCTGAGTGATCTCATCGCTGCGATTTTTAATGTGGCCAAGGAAAGCGTCATCACCGAGCAGTCTAAATTCATCTCTCCATCTCGCTAGTTGCCTGGCGCTAACACCAAGTTCCTAACAGACTAATTTATCAGTATTGCCATCTTGGCTAGCCCGTTTGAGCGCTTCTCTCTTAAACTCAGGACTGTAACGTTTGTATTTTCTCGTTCTGCCCATTGCACACCTCCAAACGTGTTGTCACATTCAATTATAGATGTGTCCACAAAACTGGGGTAGGACCTATTTTCTGTCGTTCGTAAATCAATAATTGAACGGTAGAAATGCCATCATATCGGTCGCTGAGATTAGGACGACTCTATGCCTATTACCAACCAACAATAAGCAGTTGATTTCCTGTTTTATGTCTCTCAGAATCGCATAGTAGACATTTAGTTCCTTCCAAAATTGATAAATCCTACTAAAACCAGTACATTGTTCTTTAGGAATTAATAATAACTACGGGTCGGAGCATTAATTGTCTCATTCATTCTTCACCGAGTTAAAACGGCGTAACGTATTTAAGGTAGGTACCGCCTATCTTGTCGTTAGCTGGTTGCTCATTCAAATCGTCGATACCGTCGTTCCCCATATGGGTCTGCCCGAATGGCTCCCTGGGTTTGTCATTGTCCTACTGATTGTCGGGTTGCCTATAGCACTGCTCACGGCTTGGGTATTTGAGGTCACACCTGATGGGTTAAAACGAGAATCCGAAATAGCAACTGAGGATTCGATCACAGCACATTCCGGGCGTAAACTGGATTTCACAATAATAGCTTTACTGGTTGTCGCCTTAGGCTACTTCATCTATGAAAGTCGCTTTGAAACACAACCGTCTGAGGCTGTTGTCGGTAATGATATTTCAAGCGAAGTCGAAACGCCAAAAAAAGTAATTGAACCCGAAGGCTCATCCATTGCCGTACTCGCCTTTGAAGATATGAGCCCCAATAGAGACCAGGAATATTTCTCAGATGGTATCTCTGAAGAAATACTCAATGTATTGGCTAAGTTACCGCGTTTAAAAGTCACGTCACGCTCATCAGCTTTCTCTTTCAAAGGTAAAGAAATCATACTTTCTGAAGTTGCAAAGACGCTAGGTGTCAAGAATATACTCGAAGGT
>CAZOBX010000190.1:6718-11889 GCA_964578045.1 uncultured Kangiella sp.
TAGAAAGTCAGGAAACCGAATTCGAATTACCGCTCAATTGATTGATGCAGAAACCGATACCCATCTCTGGTCTGAATCCTATGACAGGGAACTGACAGACATATTTGCCATTCAAGATGAAATATCTGCTGCCATAGTGGAGGCACTTAAAGCCAAGCTTGGTCTTAACGTTAAAGTTGCTGATCGTGATATGAGTGCGGTTAACCTGGATGCTCACAATGAATATCTGCAAGGCCGGTTCTTTATAGAGAATCGTAATCAAGCTGACCTCGAAAAGGCACTGGCACATTTTGATAGAGCTGTAGAACTTTCGCCTGAGTACGCTCCTGCCTGGATGGGAAAAGCCTGGACGAGTCTTTTTCTTAGTGAGCTGAACTATGGTGATATACCGCGGGAAATTGCTTTAGACCAAGCTAGAGTTGCTATCGAAAAGGCCTTAAAGCTTGACCCTGATTTAGCTGAAGCCCATGGCGTTATGGGATTGATAGAATCAAACAGTTTTAATCCTGATAAAGCCATTTCCCATTACAAAAAAGCCCTTGAATTAAACCCCAATTATGCGGATGTCTATTCCTGGTATGCACTTGTACTAATTGACCAACCAAAGAAGCGATTCGAACTATACCAGAAGGCAGTGCAGTTAAATCCTATGTCAATATTGGCGAATAACGGTTATGTCTTTGACCTTGTTTATTACGGTAGAACGGATGAAGCTCGCGAAGTTGTTGAACACATGCTAAGCATCAACGCTTCTCACCATTTCGCTCATGTGAGACTTGGACAAATTTATCTTGTTGAAGGCAAGTATGCAGAATCAATTATCGAGTTTGAGACAGCAATAAAGAAAATTCCTGAGAATGTAGGTGCAAGATTAAATGCGGCTTATCATTTGTCTACCATAGGACTCGGTGAGAAAGCAGCAAGTTACGTAGACGAGACAATTGCTAGTGCAGTTAAATATTGGTTTAAAGGTAATGATGAATTATATGTAAGCCAAATAAGGGCGATGTTCCCACGCAGTGAAAATGATTCGCTGGGATATTGGCTTCTAGCACGAGCGGAGGTTGTCGCTGAAAACTATAACGAAGCTGCCAAGTATTTTAAGTTAACCGAATTTGGTGAAATCGATAGTGAACGAATTTATAGCTACCAACAGACAGGAGATTCTAAGAACGCTAAAGCATTATTGGAAAAAGCTAGAATACAATTAAAGTCCTGGATGGACGCCGAGGCAAAATATTTACGTAGTGCAAATACGATTCAACCCATAGCATTAAGAGCAATGGAAATAGCCTACCTTGAAGGAGATATTGAGAAAGCAATAGTAAGCCTGAAGAAGGCGATGGAAAAAAACTACATTATGAACTTTGAGTATAAGGCAACTCCAATGTACAAAAAGCTCAGAGAACACTCGGATTGGCCAGCCATCATTGCAGAATCGGATAAGCGAGCTGCGGAGCAACGGGAGAGATATCTTAAGTTAGTTGCCGAGGATGCAAAAATCACACTTTAGCAACTAATTTATATATTAAAATGTAACTGTTTGCTTTGTTGCAAGAGCAGCCGGTCAGGATAATACGCTCTACGACTGTAACGGGTCATCAAGAGCCGATCAGACTATCAAGCTCGAACGTCTCTGATTCGGACTTATGAGCCTGTCAGGGCAAACTTAGCCAACTGGCGGTTATGGGTTGTGAATTCAACTGGTCAACGCAACACTACTATTCTATAAATTAGAAAAGGAGTGTTGATTTTGAAACAAAGACCCAGAGTTTATTATACTGACAAACAAAAAGATTTCATGTGGGAACGTTGGAAGCAAGGTGATTCAATGCATGAAATAGCGGCATTGTTTGATCGTAACCATACTCTCGTTCAAGGGTTATTTTCAAGTACTGGAGGCATTAGGCCATCCCCCAGAAAACGCTCATCAATCGCTCTGACACTCGCTGAAAGAGAAGATATTTCAAGAGGATTAGCATCTAAACAATCCATCCGCTCAATTGCAGATTGTCTAAAAAGATCACCTTCAACTGTCTCCAGGGAAATAAATCGAAATGGTGGTCCGCGTCGCTATCGAGGTGGGAAAGCTGCTGTTGCAACCTACTTCGCCGATAATCAAACACGCTCAATAGAAGGTGAAGTTACCAATGCCAATGCCTTTGAAACGGATGTCTGGCAGCAAACCGATTATGGATGGAAAATCGTCAGCCTGCATTACAACGAGATAAAGCAAAACTAAACTCTGCACAGTGAAACGTTCCAGAGCCATTAAGCTGATGACTCTGGACAGGTACTGACAAACTTGTTAAATATAGCTATGACAAAACCTGTTTTGGCTTGATGCAGGTCCTGTCCCTGATGGTATGGGTTGTTGATTAAGTTGAGTTGCAACATCTTCAATTAAATAGTCTGCCCGCTTCCAAAGTACCATTTCATATTGTTACCTGAGGAAACCTTGTTCTCAAACAGTAGCTATCAGTGTTGCTATTGCTCAATGAACAACCATTTTGAGGGATGCTGTTGCAACACTGACTTCGATGAAAAAACAGATAAGGCCCGCGGTCAATGCTGCCAAACTTAACATGAATAGTGAAAGGATTGCAGTATCTAAAGCAATGGTTGTCAAACCATTTATCAATAATAAGGTTACATCAATACAAATGATAACCACAGCACCGGTAAGAAACGTAATCGCCCAGTTAGCAAATTTCATGCGTGTCATTAATGCTTTCATTTCTTTACATTCGTGGCTTCGTAATTTGTCACTTACATCAGATTGTCTATTTTCATACCAACGTATGCGATCAATTACTCTTGCCAAACGACCTGTAACAGCATTTAGTATTTGTCCGATGCCTACAATCAGAAAAACAGGAGCCAGGGAGAATTGAATTAACTCTACAACTGTAGAATTTACTGAAAGCAGTTCCATTAAGCCACCCTTTATAGATAATAGGTATCAAAAAATAATTAATCCGATGTTATACCGCCGTTAAATCTGTAAACTTTTTTGTAGACATCTAACACCGTGTGCCACAGTCTATCCTAAATAATATCACATTAGGAGATTGTTGAAATAACACTTTAATAGCTTTTTAACACCTCAAAGGTGATATAAGCTGATATACGGAATGGCAAACCGATCACCACCATACCCTAACCCCATCACCTAATATCGACACAATAATAACACCAGTTCCTTCTTTCCATTACGTCTCTTATGTTCGCAAAGGAGTCATTAATTGAAGTACTAAATTAGTCTGAAAAGTGCCATTAACTGCCATTCACGGCATCAAGTTTGAGAGGCTCTGATGTCTGAATAAGAGCCCTTCATGGTGATCACTTTTAGCGGCTGTAATACATATTATTTGCAGCCGTTGAACTTTTTACCTCAATTTTAGTTGCAGCTGCAACGACTAAAGCGCACTTTGCAGTTTAATTATCTTTTAACCTGTTGATTTAAGTCATAATAAAAATCTTTATGGCGTATTAAGTGAGTCTAGACTCACTTAATCTTCCTTGCTGTTTTCGAAAGGTTCTGTAAACTACTAATTTAAAAGAGAAATTAATTATAAAGCAGGAATAAACGCATTTTGCGTCGTTTACTGCGTTAAATATATGAAACTAGCAATTATCATAATTATTGGACTATTCGACTTAAATTCTTATGGGAAAGAATGTGAAATTTCAGGCAGGGCAATTTTATGGGCTTATGACTCTTGCTACTGGGAATATGAAACAGATGATTCTATTCATCCTGGAGTTCTTAAGTGTGTGGCGAATGCTGAGAAGATAATTGAAGCTTTTAGCTCGTGTGATGCCAAAAGAAAATTCAAACAAAAAATTTGCGACCTCGCTAAAAAATATTATTCTGAAGATATAAACCCGAAGACATGTATGAGCGTAGATAAAGCGCTAGGTTCAGCGGTAAGAGATAATGGCATATGAAATATTTAACAAATCGCAGGAAATCGAAATGCAAAAAGACGCATTCGATTCAGCTTTGCGTTAACGGCTCCTAACCCTCGCTAACCAAATATAATATTTGTCAGCATTTTTAAATTAATGAGAATTAACTATGAAATATATTTTATTTATCCTAGTCATCACGTCAGCACCGGCATTTGCAAATCTTACTGAGAAAGTTACTGCAAAAAAATGGATACATGGAGCAGAGGATTGCTCAACTAGCAGGGAAACAGCAATAGATACACTAGAAGTTGACAAAGATACCTATATTCTTCGTCAGAGCAAGTGTCTGAATGCAGAAGCACCATTCATCTACTTGCTTTTTGGTGAACATACTTTATTTATTCAAGATACCGGTGCATCAGAAGATGCTGACAAATTTCCGCTCTACGAAACAGTTATTAATATTATCAAACAAAGAGCTAAAAATTCTCCATCATTAACATCAGAAATTAAGATATTGGTCACCCATTCCCATGGTCATAGAGATCACAAGGCTGCTGATGGCCAATTTCGAGGAAAACCACGGGTAACGTTAGTGGAAACTAATGTAGAAGCAATTAGCAATTATTTTAATTTGAATCAGTGGCCTGACGGGCAATCTGAAATTGATTTAGGAAATCGCAAGGTAACTATTTTTCCTATACCTGGACATCATGAACAGAGCATTGCGGTCTTTGACCCAAAGACGGGTTGGTTACTAACAGGCGATACCTTCTATCCGGGTCGATTATATGTGAGAGACTGGGATTTGTTTAAGTCAAGTATTCAAAAACTGGTTTCATTTTCAGAGAATCATCCTGTTACAGCACTGATGGGAACACATATTGAAATGTCTAATACTCCGGGAAGTGATTACCCTATAGGAACTAATTATCAACCGGATGAAGCATCATTGGTGTTAACAACTGGAGATCTTTTGTTGCTGAATAAAGTACTCAGCAAGATGCAAGATGCAGATGATAAAGTATTTGAGAAATTTATCATTGCGCCTGTTGGCATGGTACAAAAAATTATTGGCGGTATTATCGGTTGGTTTGTGAGCTGATTTTCCGAGCCGCTCAAGAACAGGGAATTTCCTACTTATGGTCGTTCGCTTTGTGACGTTAGCGGCCCTTCAGAAATTAACGCCCAATGTCCGCTGTGGGTCAAATTCAGTCAATCAGATTGCCAGGTAAGATCTAACTTTAACTTCGAGT
>CAZOBX010000191.1:0-11792 GCA_964578045.1 uncultured Kangiella sp.
TGAAAAAGCCGCTTTTTGTAAACAATGCGACTATTAAGCGGTTTACCGAGAAATCGTTAATTGTTCGCTTATCAACAGCATTGACTGACATGACAGGAAAAACTTAAGTGGTTAACTTGCCGACAAAACGCGACTTATAAATCCTTTAATATAGCGGGTTTCGGGTATCGCAGGATGAACGGGATGATCTTGGCCTTGATGACACTGTTCGATAATTTGCAGTGTTTTGTCCAAATGCCGACTACCGGCCAGCAGGCTATGTTGCAATTCATCGACCTTTAAGTGCATGGAGCAAGATGCTGATAATAAAATACCGTCTTTATTTAGCAATCGCATCGCCGCTTCATTGACTTTGCGGTAAGCTTTTAAGCCAGGTTTTTGATCTTTTTTCTTTTTAATAAAGGCTGGTGGATCCACAATAACGACATCAAATTTTTCGCCCTGTTGCTTAAGTTCGCTCATCGCAGCAAACGCATCCCCTTCTACACAGGTCACTTTATCGGCGACATTATTTAACTCGGCATTTTGATTTAACTCATCCAGCGCCTTGCCTGAAATATCAATACACCAGGTTTCGCTGGCGCCGGCATTGGCCATTTGCAGGCCAAACGCGCCGATATAACTAAATACATCCAGCACTCGTTTTCCATTCACATATTTGGCAATTTGTTGACGGCTCACTCGGTGGTCATAAAACCATCCGGTCTTTTGTCCTGTGTGTGGATAGATCAAAAACTGGGTATCGTTTTCTTCAATCTGGATAGTATCGGGGGTTGTCCCTAAGGCTTGTTCAATATCCCGCGAGAGCGCTTCAGCTTTGCGAGAATTGGAATCGTTTCTCAGCAAAATCGATTGAGGTTTAAACACCTTGGTTAACGCATCGATGATGTTTTCTTTTTGTTTCTCCATACCCGCAGTGGTTATTTGGACCACCAAATGGTCGCCAAATCGATCAACAATGAGTCCCGGCAACCCATCGCTTTCTCCATAAATAACCCGGTAAAAAGGTTTGTCGAAAACACGTTGTCTGAGAGATAGCGCAATATTAAATTTATGTACAAAGAGTGAACGGTCGATGGCTATTCGATAGTCACGAGTGATAATTCTCGCACAAAGTAAATTATTCGGATTGATATACCCCAGTCCTAAAGGTTTGCCATTGGCATCTTCAACCAAGATGCTTTGACCCATCTCGAAGGATTTAATTGGCGTGACTTTGTTATCGATTTCATTACTATAGATCCACAGATGACCGTTTCTGATGCGTTTGTCTTCGAATTTTCTTAAACGGAGAGTTGCAAGATTCATTGCATTGCCTGTTATCAGATGGAATTAGGGTTTGATTGGATTGATTATAACAGCGATTGGAACATCGGCTAAGGTTTAGATGAAATCCAATTAGAACTTATAAAAATGCCCCTCAAGGTAATCTACAACCGCGTTCATTTCCGATTGATTCCACTCAGCTTTTGCTGGTTTCATGCAAGCATTCACTCGATTTTTCAATGCTTCATGCGATTTGATAGTTCGGTCTTCACGAGTGTAAGTACTCGTTGAATGGCAGCTTTGACACTTGCTGTCATGAAGAGTTTGTCCGAGAGACTGAGCTGCTATTTGGTCTTTCGCCAGTGTGAGTGAAGACATCATAAATGCTAAGACTGCAATGATTATATTAGTTGATAGTTTCATATTACAAATGCTCCTTAGGGTATTTTGTAGCGTATAAGATTAAACTGACGTTGGCCGCATTCACGATTGCATCGACTTTTTGAATTGTGATATCGGCAATACTTATGGTTATCTTGGGCAAAAGTATTTTTCCTTGGACACAGCTGATTAGAGATTTTACCTCAACTCAGGATAAGAATAGCCTATAATCCCTTAAAGAGTCATATTTAATACCTTATCAGCAATATAGCCTTCATTCTATCACTGAACACCGAGATTTTGGCTGTCAGATTGGTACCCAAGTGAGAATAAAAATGGCGGTAATCTCAAACAGACTTTTGAATGATGGTTCTTTCGGTCAATGGTTGAAGCTAATCTATTTTACTGACCGACACGCCCCTCAGTATTTTGCTGTTCTTCGGGGATATAGAAATCGGAATTCGCTAACATGATATCACTTGGTCTGCCGACATCCGGGAGTGAATAATCACATACGCCTTGTGGGAAAATTTGGCGCAATCGTTTTAGGTGTGGTTTCATATTTTGCGGCTGATACATTCCTTTCGCAATGGCAGACACGATGCTCTGCAAAGCGCATTTAAAGGTGTCGCCAGCAAGCGAGGCTCCGGCCACGCTTCTGGACTCTGAATAGATCGGATAACGTTTCATGCATTCGCCATTAATCTTATTGTTCCATTTGCCGTCCCACACTTGAGGGCCCTGTGCGATTATTTCACCGTGTTTAGAGTAGCAACGATCTTTGGCGTTTTCTGGGCGACTAAGATAGAGTGCGGTTTGAATATTTTTGGCTTTCACCTGCTTTAAGCCGGTTAACCATTGGTCGATAACCTCCAGCGCATCTGCAACAGGTTTATACGGTTTTTCTGTCATCCATATTATTTGGTTGTGCGCATGGCCTTGAGCTTTGATCATTCTTAATCGCGTTGAAAAAGAGGCAGATGCATGGTGCATATCCAGCTCGTCATCCAGATAATGACGTAAATCAATCACCGGTATATTTAACCTACCTAAAAAGACATGCCCCGATCGATAAGCGCCTTGCATGGCAGAAATATCCCCACGTGTGCGAGGGGCCAATTTGAGTCCTGACGATGAAGCGCCGGTCATATTATGTTCGCTCCATACAGAAAATTCGGCAAGTGATGATTCCCCACCAATTTTCCAATAGCGCTCGGCTTGCATTTCAAAAGGCTGTTTCCAACCACCGATTCTGGCATTAAGTTCCAGAAATTCTAGCAGGCTGATGTTGCCATCGACAAATGCAGAAAGACCATACTGAACCCCTACGTTATCATAAGTACGCAGGGCAAAACCGTTTTTACCGACGCCATAAAAATACTTTAGGTCTTCCCAATGACTCCAGTGAGTTTGCTCAATGACCTTGTCAGAAAATCGCTGGTAAAAATGAAAATACCGGGGGTTATTAACTAACTGAGTCACTCCTCGCCAGCTTTTACTGCACTCGCTCATACCGCTAGGCGAAGGTGGTGTATGACCTTTCATTCTTAGCGAGAAATCGTACAGCGCGGAAAATTTATTGACTACACCGACACTCGCATTAAGCCCTTCAATTAGCGTGCGATTTTTCCAGTTACGCCATTTATTATTTTGATTGTCAGTAATATCAAAATAGTATTCCATCAATTCGCAATCAAAGGCGTAAATGGTTTGAGTGGCCATGTCCGGATAGGAGTATAGTGCTATCGCGGCATCAAGAAAATCAGGATTATTTTGAGCGATCAAATATTGCTGAATAGCACCGCCCGATCCACCGATCCCAACAACATAATCTTCAGCCCCGTACAGCGCATTAAACTGGCGTTTTACACGAAGCGCGGTATCCTCTGCCAGCCAGATATTGTAATGATTGGAAGTTTGATTGGCAGTTGAATAGATGACGGCATAGCCTTTTTTGAGCTCTTCGGCACGCCGTTTTAATACACCATTGGGTTTATTAACTCCTTGTCGACGTCCAACCCCAACGCCACCACGAAACTGATAAATTAGTTTTTTATTCCAATGACTAGCATCAGGATGATCAAGTTGTCCATCAGGTCCCTTTAAATTAGCGATGGTATAAATAAACCGATTAATACTGCCCATTTCTAGCCTGACGATAAAGGGGATTTCTTTACCGTTACGCTTAATGTTGACGATATCCTTACTGGATTTTTCAAGCCGATAAAAACGGCCATCACGATCACTTTGGTAATAGTACCAAGCTCTAGTTGGAATCAGGCAATCTTTACTGTAACCAATGATTTGATTGCTTTTTTCACCACCAATATTCTCGCCAAAAATTGGCATACCCTCGCCTCTTTGATTGTCGACCAAGGGCTGTCCAAGACCAGATTCTTCGCTATTGCATAAGAATGGATATTGACGAGGTCCGGAGAACAGAGCTTCTGCCGGTCCAACTTCACCTATTTTAATTAGTGATGGACTGTGGTCAATTGGGCGCGAATAAGTGGAGGGGTGAGGCCCCTGATAGGCTGCTGACTCAGTAAAGTTTAACCCTTGTTCGGGGACTGATATCACTTTGGCTAAGTGATCGTATTTGTGATCGATTTGATAAAAATAATAATAGACGCTTATAAATGAACCACTCACCACCAATAATGGAAAAGCTAATATCAGTTTCCATTTCATGTTACAACTCCTCGACCAAAGATATTAATACTACGAGTCTTTTAGCCGTTCCGATTACTGCGCAAACGATGAATTAGTTTGTTTTAAATATTATCTCCTTCGATGATAAAGAAAGTTCAATTCACCACTTAGCTTTGAAGTCCTCCCCGAATTAAGGAAAAAATACCCTAATCTTTAAGTATATACCACATTTTGAGATATTTCCAAGAGAGTCTGTTCTTTTTTAACTTCCTTTTAGTACAATCGATTAGTGATAAAAAGATAGAACTGCTCAGTTAAGCCGCCAGCGCGTGAATCACTGCTTTTTGGTTTGATCCCATTGCTGGAGAAATTGAATGACCGATTTCTTGGGTGTTTTAGCTAACTTTTTAACCAGTGGAAAAGTGACCGTCGTTATCTGATGCTGTTGAGTAATATCATCCAACATATTTAACCAAAGCTTAGTGGTCATTTCTGAATCATATAATGCTCGATGAAATTCACCAGCCGATGGGATATTTTTGTATTTAATCAAAGACCCCAGCTGATGGTTCGGTGCATTTTGATAGAGCCTTCTAGACATCAACATGGAGCAAACAAAATCACCGGAATACTGTCGTGAGATATTGGATAACTCGGCATCCAAGAATCGTTTATCAAAAGACGCATTGTGAGCCACCAGATTATTATCTCCAATAAAATCGGCGAAATTCTGCATGACCTGCTCACAAGACGGGGCAGTTTTAAGCATCTGATTGGTTATGCCTGTATAGTTTTCAATAAAACCAGTGATCCGAAAGCCGGGATTCATTAGCTGCTGAAAACACTCTTTGATTACACCATTTTCAATACGAACCGCACCGATCTCAATAGCTCGGTCGCCCATATTGGGTGATAGTCCGGAGGTTTCAAAATCCAGAATAACAAGCGTATTAGCATTGTTATGAGAAATACCTATCTCCTGGTAAGTTTGGTGACTAATTAGTCGCTGAAAATACTTGAAATCGACCCGAAATGACGGTCTCTGAGACTTGTGGTACCTTAACACAAATGGTTTAATGAAATAGTAAATATCCTATCTACCCTTTTCAGGAGTTACCTAATGAGTGACTTAAATGCCAAACATAACCGGGTTGTCTGGTTTGATCTACCAGTGGTTGAATTAGATCGAGCAGCTGATTTTTATCGGAATGTCCTGGCGATTGGCGTTTCTAAGGAAAAATACGAAGATTTCGAATTTGCTGTTTTGGAGCACGATGAAGGCAACGGTGGATGTCTGGTACCCGGTAAGAACGAGGGCGATGAAACCGGTGGTATATTAATTTATTTGAATGTCAATGGTCGACTGCAAGAGGCGGTAGCACAAGTTGAAAAATATGGCGGTAAAATGATTGAGCCGATCCACCCGATTGGTCCTCACGGATTTCGAGCAATCGTCCATGATAGTGAAGGAAATCGAATTTGTTTACATTCTGAATCAAACTAGACCAAGCAAAATAAACAGGCAACTGGCTCAATACTAGTAATAGTTAGAGATATTTATTGGCTATTTTTTACTCTTTTTGTGGTGGTACATTCGCTCATCTGCCAACTGTGTCCAGCGATTAGCTTTCATATCGCACTCTCTTAAACTGGCAAATCCAAATGACGCATTAATGGTTGGATATCCCGCGGCCTTGGTTTGTATGACGGCATTTTCTATACGGCGGCCAATCGCATCAATTTGAGCAAAACCAGCGCCATTTAATAACAGACTAAATTCATCCCCACCAATGCGGTAAATTTTATCTTCCGGGCGATTGCAAGCAACGATCGCTTTGGCAAAGGATTGCAATAATAGATTGCCCGCATCGTGTCCCTGGGTATCATTAACTTCCTTCATACCATCTAAATCAATAATACCCAACAAAGTATCGGCAAACTTTTGTTGTGCTAAGTACTCAATGCAAATTTCTACATCCCGATCAAAAGCCCTACGATTGGAAAGTCCGGTTAGAGCATCATTATGGGCATCTTTCAACGCATTTTTTGCAATGTGCTGTGCGTGCTCAACCTCCAATAACGACCCCACGATAGAGGCTGTTAATCGAAAAATATCTTCTACCAATATCTCGTTAACAATGGATTTGTCGTGCATTGCAAATATATGTCCGATCGGGATATTATTCGACTTGTAAACCAATCCTGCGTAAGTTTTTGCTCCCATTTCTATCAAACTATTGTAATAAGGAAATCGATCCATTAACTCAGCAAAAAAAGCATATTGTTTAGTTCTTACTACCACTTCACAGGGAGTGCCTATCAAACCAAAATCTTGTCCTTTGATTATTTTTCCGTTTTCACAAAAACTGAGAACTTCAACCTTTTGGTCGTCAATAAATCGTGAAATTCCTACCCATTGCCAGCCGATTGCCTGCGCAATCATTTTCACCGCATCATCAATAAGATTTTCCGGAGCTGAGGCAACAAGGGTACTGATTAGTTTCTCTTTCGAACTAGTACCTCGATCCGGACCCTCAGATATAAGCGCATATCCTTGCTCCATCTTTTTAAGTTCAATTTTAAGGGGGATGCTGTTAAACGTGCGTTCAAAACTATTTACATTCAGCTCTAACGAGTAGTCGATTAGCTCTCGCATTTGGAATGGCTCTATCTCAGGGAATTGTGCGTTCACGTGCAGGATGTTTTTTTGTTTATCAAACAACGCGACTCCTCTGGAAACCGAATTTAGCAGTTCCAGTGCAATGCTCAAAATTTGAGGGGTAGGCGCATCGATCATAAGATCACTTCAAAAGTTGCTAGTATCAATCAAGTATGGCGCGAAGGCTTAGCCTGATTTATCGGTAAGTATAGCGCTTTTAGCAAAATTCGAGATTTTATTTATGTTTTGATCAAGCGAGGATTTTCGGCTACTAAGACGAGTTGGGCTTGATTGTTCACAGAATTCCACTCACCCTGCCTATCCGCAATTTAGTTTGACAATACTTAAATAGCAAAATCAAATCTTGCCTGATAAGTCGCATTGTTTGCGTCTAGTGAGCGACATCATCAATAGTAAAATACCTACTGAACCTCCTCCACCACCAGAACTTGACGGCATCGGATCTGGTGTGGGTGGTGGCGTGGTTGTATCGCCTCCGCCGAGGTCATCGACGGAACTTCCGCCAAGGTCATCAAGTGCTGCCATTCCTCCCGGTCCCATGACTTCGATAAGCAGCCCTTGGAGCGGCATAGCCCCAGTTGTAATTGTAAAATTAACCTCTGTCCATTCAGTGCTAACGATATTTGTAACAGGACTATTCTCAGCGATATTTCCATCGGTATCTATTAAGGTCGCAGTCGAAACCACCAGAGTCGTATCGCTGCGGACAAAAAAGGAAATTCTCGACATAGGTACATCGAAAGCAATTGTCGCGCTTCCAGTATGGGTACCACGACTATTAGTACCTTGTGGTTCGACCATCCAGGAATTTACACCACTGTTGTAAAGTATAGCGTTGCCAATAGTAAACGCTGTTCCACCTTCCAGGGTGGCGGTAATGCCGTTATTTTCCAGGTTAAAGCTAGCGACGGTTGTTACATTAGTTGTTTCGAAATCATCGGAAAATTCCGTCGCAAACGCAAAGTTAGATTGGATCAGAATAAAAAGAAAAGTTGTTATAGCTTTTGTCGTTTTAGCCCCGTTGAAAAGTCGAAAGTTCATGCTGGCCGTCTCCAAATTGATCATTTCAAAATTGATGGTTTCAAAATTGATGGTTTCAAAATAAGATATTACTCAAGAAGAGTATTATAAGACTGTTGCCGTCAACTAAATGTTACAAAATTAGGTGTGACTTGATATTAACCATTAGCCCTTAATTTCGTTTGAGCGACTTGCTTTTTTGTCAAAGCAGGCGAATCGTATCGGTTGGCTATTTTATTGTGGGTATAATTACCCGCATAAACCAAACCCGAGATAAGTGTAATAACAAGCATGAAACTGATTTTTTAATACTCAATTTTATATCTCCATTAATTTAACACTTGAAAGTAAAAATCCAAATGATTTAATCTAAGGTTTTTGATTGATTGAGAATAACATGCTCTAGTTAGCAAATTAAACAACCTAACCTGAGGACGAGAAAAATGAACGAATCGATGAAAATTCAATTTGATAGGCTTAAATCTGACATTCTCAGTTGCCAGATTTGTAAAGAGTTTTTACCTTTAGGGCCTAACCCCGTGGTTCAAATTGATCCTCGCGCAAAAATTTTGATCGCCGGTCAAGCGCCCGGACGGATCGTCCATCAAACCGGTATTCCCTTTAACGATCAAAGTGGTAACCGATTGCGCGATTGGATGGGAATTGATAAAGAGGTATTTTACAATGCCAAACAAATCGCCATATTACCGATGGGATTTTGTTTTCCCGGCACCGGCAAATCAGGTGATTTACCGCCAAGAAAAGAATGTGCGGATAAGTGGCGGGTGTCAGTTCTTCAGCAATTAACAAACATCAGGCTCACTTTATTGATTGGTCAGTATGCGATTAAATGGCATTTAGGCAAAGAAATGAAAAAAAATCTGACCGACACGGTGAAAAACTGGAAAGACTATCCCGCTGAATTAATCCCGCTGCCTCATCCCAGCCCTCGAAATTATGGTTGGCTAAAAAAGAATCCCTGGTTTGAAGAAGATGTTTTACCGAACCTGAAAAATCGTATATTGCAACTGATAGATTAGCCAGGCCAGCTTAATCGGCCTTGGTTGAATACTTAATAATGCCAGTGGACATACCTGTTCCTATAAGAATAATACTACCGGCAATTAAAATACCAAATTCCAACACTTCGTCTAAAAACAGGTTGCCCCAGAAGAGCCCGAACATTGGGATCAAAAACGTAACGGTCGTTGCTTTGGTCCCTCCGGTTCTATCAATTAGTCTGAAGAATAAAATTTGAGCAAACGCCGTACAAACAATCGCCAGAATCACAACATTTAGCCAAGCGGCATTGGATGGCATTTTTTCTGGCCACCAATAAATCGCTATGGGCAATAAGAAAACACCTGCCGCTAATAAACTTCCGGTGGTAATGGCCAGGGGAGAAATACCTGAAAGATGTTGTTTGACATAATTGACACCAATGCCGTAACACAAAGTCCCGGTTATGCCGGCAGAAATCGCCAAGCCAGTGTTACTCGCTGCAAGTCCGATTTTATCCCACACCAAAAACACCACGCCAAAGGCACCGATCAATAAGCCTAAAGTGGCCATTTTTGTTAACCGCTGGCCAAGCCAGATAAATGCGATAGCTGCTGCAAACATTGGCGTTGCGGCGTTCAGTACCGACGCAAAACCTGCCGTGACGTATAGGGTCGAATAAGCGATCAAGGAAAAAGGAATAGCGGAGCCAATGATACCTACGATTGATATCGGAAAAATCCTTTCTATTATCACTCGATGATGGCTCTTCCAGATAACCAGTGGTAACAACAAAAGCCCTGCCAACGCCACTCTCACGGTCATCATTGGTACCGCGCCAAATTCAGGTACCGAAATCCGCATAAACAGGAAAGAGCTTCCCCATACGGCGGCTAGTAAAATTAAGTCGATCAAGTCTCTTGTTTTCATAAATGTGGTGCTGTTCATTCTGTTATTGAACGAGATTATCACCTGAAAGGACAATGCAAACCACCGATAAATAGACAAACAACTAATACTAACAGCAATCAAAATCTCCATTGCCAGCGCTTCATGCAGAAAAAATTACCTCATAAACCCCCGAATACCGGTATTGAGAATTTCACCCTGGTCACATTAACTGCTCCAGCGACCATTATGAATATCTCAAATCGAGTTATTTTTTAAAAAAGTAAAACAAAAACCTAAAACTAGATTATTATTTGTATTCAAGCTCTTCCATTTATTGAACATATATGCTAGAAGTAAATGCTTTTCTAAAAAAATAGTGTTCCAATGTTGAATTAAAGCTTGTTTAGAATAGATAGCATGGATATTCACCAATTAGGAAAATAGTTCATCAAAAATAACAATGACTATTTTAAAGGATACAAAAATCAGACTGGTGTCTTTTTCGAAGGATGTAGACATTGATGGTTTATTTAATATTTTTAAAGCCGCTAAGCTTACCGTAAAAGAAAAACCACGATTAACCTTACACTCAACCCATCAAATACAGCCCATCATATGGCTGCTTGTTTTTGACAATCAACAGCAGATAATCAGCACTGAATTTCGTCGCTACCATGCTAATAAAGAAGCTTTTGTTTACTTGGTAAAGGATGATTTTGCCAGTCTTGACAATCGTATAAAACATCCCACCTTACTGACCAATTGTTCAGTTGAAGAGCTACAGCAAACTCTCATTTCTCAAGAACAGTATATTTTGCAAAGAAATTTATTCCAAAGTTCCGAAGTTAATGATGATCTGTTCTTACAACTCAATTTTTATGGTCGCTCCGTTGCATACGTAGAATTAGTGGAAATGATCAAATGTGTTGCTAAAACCGATGTTGGCGTTTTTATCAAGGGACAAACAGGCACAGGCAAAGAGCTAGCGGCCCGCTCTATTCATTATTTAAGCGAGCGAAAGACAGCCCCTTTCATACCAATCAACTGTGGCGCTTTTAATGACGAGCTGATTTTAAGCGAATTATTTGGCTATGAAAAAGGCGCATTTACTGGTGCAACAAAATCAAAACAAGGTTTGCTGGAGAGCGCTAGTGGAGGCACTGTTTTTCTTGATGAAATAGACAGTCTTTCGCCAAAAGCACAGGTCGCGCTATTACGATACTTACAGAACAATGAAATACGCCCTATAGGAAGTAATAAAATTAAAATAATTAACGTCCGAGTTGTTGCCGCCAGCAATAAAGACATCAAAAAATTAATAAGAGAGGATAAATTTAGAGAGGATCTTTTTTATCGGATCGATGTGTTAACGATTAGCTTGCCGCCGCTCCACCTGCGAGAAGAAGATATTCAACTGCTCGCACAATGTTTTCTGGCGCAATTAGCAATCACTAATAATAATGTCAACAAAGTATTTAGCCTCGAAATGCTCGTAACCATGCAGAATTATTTGTGGCCTGGAAATGTGCGCGAATTGGATAATTTTGTGAAACGTGCTTATTTACTAACAAAGGGAAGCATTATTCGAAACACCAACTTTTTCGGTGACATGCAATTACCTGAATCGCAAGTAAAAGTGAAACAAAATAGTGAGAAATCATTTTTCCATAGTTTTAGTAAGGAAAAAAAAACACTCGTTAACCAGTTTGAAAAGGACTACCTAAATCAACTTTTGCATAAAACTCACGGCAACATTTCTAAAGCGGCAAGCTTTGCTCAAAAAGAACGCCGATCTTTCTGTCGATTAATGAAAAAACATGGATTGGAGCGAAAAAGTTATTTGTAAAAAGCCGGATCATTATTTTCCAGTCCCCTAAACAATGAAGGCAGATTTCTGTCATAG
>CAZOBX010000192.1:0-11776 GCA_964578045.1 uncultured Kangiella sp.
GACCTTCGGTCCGCGCCAATTTTGACATTTCTAAGATCAAAAGCGGTTTCGCAACGCTTCGCTTTCTTGCGACCTACTTTTGGCAAAGGCCCCAAAAGTAGGCAAAAGCGCTTTTCCGTTGAAGACTAACTCATTGGTCATTTGAGATTAGAACGTCTCTTCCTTCACTGTCCTAATTTGCTGATAGCGCTGCATCGGGCGCAAAAGAACTCGCTTCGCTCAGACACCTTTTGCCCTTATCCGACACATCATGAGTTTTATGACCCCGTTAGTAGCCACTCGGGCGGGAGTATGGTGATAGGCTTGGCGCATCAATCAGCACTTTCATTAATCGTTATTCTTATCACCCTAAACTGTGAGGATCAGGCAGGCCAAAGGGCATATAGTCTAGCAAATATTCAGAAGGTTCAAATTCTCGTACGACCGTTATTCAATCTGAGGAATGTTGGCGCAGACAATGCGGCTGAAATTATGTGAATACCGTACTCGCGGTCGCCTAGTGCGTAACGCAACGGGCATTTTTGCCTTCTTTTGTTGCTCTTGACAAAAGAAGGTCGCAGTCAGAGCGCAGCGCTGCGAAACGCTTTTAAAAATGTAAGACGTTCATTCGAACATTTGAGTCATTACACTTAATTCTTAAATGACTAATCCCCCAGCGGCCACCCACCTAGTTTTTTCCATCGATTAACAATAAAGCAAAACAATTCCGCTGTTTTTTTAGCATCGTATAGCGCTGAATGTGCTTCTTTTCCGTCAAATTTTATATTTGCCATCTCACACGCTTTAGCCAACACCGTTTGGCCCAAAGCCAATCCAGAAAGCGTAGCGGTATCAAAGCAGGTAAAGGGATGAAAAGGATTTCGTTTAGCATTGATCCTTTTGGCGGCCGCTTGAATAAACGAAATGTCAAAGGCAGCGTTATGACCCACCAAAACCGAACGCTGGCATTCAACTTCTTTCTGAGCGCTTCTAATCGCAGTAAATAATTCCTTTAACCCAGTCGATTCAGGTACCGCAAAGCGCAGAGGATTAGCTGGATCGATGCCTGTGAACTCCAATGCTGCTGGCTCAATATTAGCGCCTTCGAAGGGGTCGATGTTAAAATGAAACTCAGTATCAGGATGCAAATTACCTTGTTCATCGAACTTTAATGTCACCGCAGCCACTTCTAGAAGCGCATCAGTTTGCGGGTTGAATCCGCCCGTTTCTACATCGACAATTACAGGGAAAAAACCTCTGAAACGACGTTTCATCATACTCATTTTTTTTAAATGTGCCTTGTATTCAAAACAAAGACGAATTCTATCATTTACTGAACTGAATAATTACTTATTTTCTCTCTGTCACTTAAGTCGCTATTTTTTACGCCGATAACCCATGTAATAGTTTTAAGGATTTGAGCGGGTGTTTCAAATGAATCAGAATCTCTCCAGATTTAACATTAGCTGGCTTCTGTTTTTTTTTAGCCTTTCTGTTAATGCAAATTATAAGGTCTACGAAGCGGAGCTTGGCGAGTCTGATTGGTTATTTAGTGGTAATCCGCTGGGGTGCAAGCTTACTCACAAGGTTCCTCTTTACGGGGATGCCTTTTTTGCCAAACAAGCCGGTAAAAAACAAGCACTGGAGTTTAAGTTAAGCTACAAAATGCAACCCATTACTGCCGTCAAAGTCGCATCCATTCAATCATTGAGTCCATCCTGGTTACCAAGACAAAGGCCAAGAGATTTGGGGAGTATTGAAATTCATTCTGGTAGTCATATTTTTCACACCACTGATACTGCCAGTTGGAAGATTTTAAATGAACTAGAAGTTGGCCGTTTTCCAACCTTTCGATATCAAGGATTTGAATCTATTCAAGATCAGGTCTCGGTCTCATTGTCTGCGGTTGGATTTAAACAACCCTATGATCAATTCTTGGACTGCTTAACCAGTTTAGTTCCTTACAAATTGCATGAGCTTACTAAAATGACATTGCGATTTGATTTTGCTAAACATGCTGTCAAACAGATTTATATAAGCAAACTTAAAGCGCTCGCCGCTTACGTGCGTTTTGATCCAAATCTGGAAGTGGTTTTTATCAATGGCTATACCGACAGCAAAGGATCCCGAAATTATAATCACAAATTATCAGAAAGACGAATTGCATCGGTACAAAAACTGTTGTCACTGGAAGGCGTTGATCCTGCCCGATTCAAAACCCTCGCCTTTGGAGAAAAAAGTCCAGTGGCCAGTAATCGTAAAGCCAGCGGAAGAGCATTAAATCGGCGGGTTTATATTCGGGTTAGTCAGCAATAGAAGGTGAATTGCGAGGAAAAGATTAAGATTAAAATCAAAAACATTTCACCACGGAGGGACGGAGAAAAGATAAAAATTACGATCGGGTAACTTACTAACCAAATGCTTCATATGCTAACACTTAACACCCAATACCTAATTTGAGTGTCTTCTCCGTTACTCCGTGCCTCCGTGGTGAATAATGCTTTTTCTTTAAGTCTTTTCTCTATACTTCTGTACCCACAGCGTTTCACGGGGCAAGCTTTGCCTCTGTGGTTAATTTTTGTTTTCTTTTTACGGTTGCTCTTTTCCGGCTAAAAACAGCCAGGTTTCCAGCACACTATCTGGGTTAAGAGATACACTATCAATACCCTCTTTCATCAACCACATGGCTAGATCGGGATGGTCGGAAGGCCCCTGACCACAAATACCAATATATTTATTTGCTTTACGGCAAGCTTGTATTGCCATGCTGAGCAATTTTTTGATGGCAGGGTTTCGCTCATCGAAAAGATGGGCAATAACTGCTGAATCGCGATCTAGTCCGAGCGTTAATTGAGTTAAGTCGTTAGAACCAATAGAAAATCCATCGAAGTGTTCAAGGAATTCGTCTGCCATCAATGCATTTGAGGGTAGCTCACACATCATAATCACACGGAGTCCATCTTGTCCTCGCTCTAGTCCATTTTTCTTCAGTAATTCAATTACTTGCACTGCTTCATCGACAGTTCTGACAAAGGGGATCATTATTTCAACATTCATAAATCCCATATCCTCACGAACCCGTTTAATGGCCCGGCATTCCAGCTCAAAACATTGCATAAACTCATCAGATATATAACGAGAGGCTCCGCGGAATCCTAACATTGGATTTTCTTCTTCCGGCTCGTATAAATGCCCACCAATCAAATTGGCATATTCATTAGATTTAAAATCCGACATTCTTACGATGACTTTTTCTGGCGAAAATGCACAGGCTAGTGTGGAAATTCCCTCCACCAGTTTATCGATGTAAAAAGATACGGGATCGGAATATCCAGCCATATGATCACTGATTGTCGCTTTAAGATCGTCATCTTCTAATTTTTCAAAATCCAGTAAAGCTCTTGGATGTACACCGATCATACGATTAATAATGAATTCTAATCGAGCCAGTCCAATGCCATAATGAGGTAATCTGGCAAAATCGAATGCCCTGTCAGGATTACCGACATTCATCATAATCTTGAATGGCAGATCAGGCATATTATCGATTTCACTGTGATTAATATTGAAATCCAATAATCCGTCATAAATATTGCCAGTATCACCTTCGGCGCAGGAAACTGTCACTTCTTGATCCGGCTTAATGAGTTCGGTTGCGTTACCACAACCTACCACTGCCGGAATACCCAATTCCCGGGCAATGATTGCCGCATGGCAGGTTCGTCCGCCTCGATTGGTTACGATTGCAGAAGCCCGTTTCATAATTGGCTCCCAGTCAGGATCGGTCATATCGGTGACTAAAACATCACCGGGCTGAACCTTTGACATTTCAGAAAGATCATTAATTAAACGAGCCGCGCCTTTACCAATTTTTTGTCCAATCGCTCGTCCTGTGGCGACAACATCGGATGTATTTTCAAGCACATAACGCTCGATAGTTCTGCCGTCATCTCGGCTACGTACGGTTTCTGGCCGGGCCTGCACGATATAAATCTTGCCATCCGCGCCGTCTTTAGCCCATTCAATATCCATCGGGCGTTGGTAATGTTTTTCGATAATCATGGCTTGTTTAGCCAGTTCTTGCACTTCGTCATTAGAGATACAGTACTGCTGGCGCTGAGTCATATCGACTTCAATAGTTTCGACTGATTTGCCATGGCCAACATCGTCGGTATACACCATTTTGATTGCTTTACCACCGATATTCTTGCGCACTATGGCCTGTTTTCCAGCTTCAAGGGTCGGTTTGTGAACATAAAATTCATCAGGGTTAACGGCTCCTTGAACCACGGTTTCTCCAAGGCCATAAGCACCAGTTATAAATACCACGTCAGAGAATCCTGATTCAGTATCAATGGTAAACATCACCCCGCTCGATGCTATATCGCTGCGGATCATCTTTTGAATACCGGCCGACAAAGCCACATCTTCGTGAGCAAACCCCTGATGGACTCGATAAGAAATCGCTCGGTCATTAAATAACGAAGCAAATACCTCCTTAAGGGCAAGCTTGACATTTTCCCAACCACGTACATTGAGAAAGGTCTCCTGCTGACCGGCAAAAGAGGCATCGGGTAAATCTTCCGCGGTGGCTGAAGAACGAACAGCGACTGCAAACTCATCATTTGCATCACCCTTTAATTTTAGATAAGAATCGTAAATAGCCTCTTCCAATTCGGCTTGAAACGGGGTTTCCATCACCCATTGACGAACTTTTTTGCCGGTAACTGCCAGCGCGTCAACATCTTCAACGTCTAAAACCTTTAACTCTGCTTGAATTTTGTCGTGCAAACCGCTTTGAGACATAAATTCCCTGAAAGCGTCTGCTGTAGTGGCAAAACCATTAGGTACGCTAACTCCCATATTACTCAGGTTGCTTATCATTTCGCCTAAGGAAGCATTTTTGCCGCCTACCCGCTCAACATCGTTCATTCCTAAACCGTCATACCAAAGTACATTATCTTGCACGTTTTTGCTCCAATGGGTTATTCATATTTTTTGAATCAAACTAAAAATCAAAGAATTCATGATATTACACCAAACTCTTTATTCCAACTTAACTTTAGTTGAGGTTGCTTGACTTCTCTGGGCATGATTAAATCAACAACTAAAGTTGTATTTTACTGCATGGTGAGCAAATATGAAACGCAAAGTATTTTTTGTTTCAGACCGGACCGGCATTACCGCCGAAATGTTTGGCCAATCCCTTCTATCACAATTTGAACAGACCGAATTTTCAGAAACTACCTTGCCATTTATTGATACCGTCGAAAAAGCCCATGAAGTTTGCCGCATTCTGGCCAAAGCCGAAAAGGACAGCGGCGAGCGTCCTATCGTTTTCGATACCATTGTGACCCCAGAAATTCGTAAGGTAGTACAAGCCAGCGGCGCGA
The DNA here is from genome assembly GCA_964578045.1 of uncultured Kangiella sp. Classification (GTDB taxonomy): domain Bacteria; phylum Pseudomonadota; class Gammaproteobacteria; order Enterobacterales; family Kangiellaceae. The sequence goes on from CAZOBX010000192.1 coordinate 5,373, forward strand.
TGGTTCTTGATTTTTTCCATACCTTTATTGGTCCATTAGAGGATGAATTACAACAATCTTCAGGGTTTCGGGTCGGAAAAACTCACTCACTCGAAAATAGTGCCGCCTACGATTCCAGGATAGATGCCGTTAATTTCGCTTTAAATAACGATGATGGCATAACCATGCGCCATTATGATAAGGCCGATGTAATTCTGGTTGGAGTGTCACGTTGTGGAAAAACACCAACATCTTTATATATGGCAATGCAGTTTGGCATTAAGACCGCCAATTATCCCTTTACTGAAGATGATATGGATAATCTTGCATTACCGATGGAGCTTAAGAAATACAAAAATAAAATCTTCGGCCTGACCATTAACCCCAATCGACTGCATGATATTCGCACCCAGCGCAAGGCCAATTCACGCTATGCATCACTAAAACAATGTCAATATGAAGTCAGGGAAGTGGAATCCATGTATAGACGGTTAAAAATCGAACACATCAATACCACCCATCGTTCGGTAGAAGAACTTTCAGCCAAAATATTAGCTTCGACCGGTATTAAGCGGAAAGTGTTTTAATTTATTCAATTATTTTCATTCTTAAAAAAGTCGCAAATCTTGGAGTGTTCTTATTGGTCTTGCCGCGATATCGATAGGTAATTTCACTATTTAGCGGCGGTGGGTTAAGCCGCTCCTTTAAACTAAATCCACTACCGATCTTAAACTGAATGCCCTCTTTATTAACGACTTCGATCGCTCCAAGCATATTTTTGTATTTTCCTTTACCCTCTATATGGGCGATAACTACGGCTTCATCGTCGTCGAATGGTTTCATTTTTTGTAAATCGAAACTGCGTTTTGCCTGGTAAAGCGAATCTTTTCGGTGCAACATAAGCCCTTCTCCACCTTTAGCAATAATCCGCAACAGGTGTTCATTAAGCTCTAATTTGGATGCCACGTTTATTTGTTTGACTAAAGTCAAATAACGGCTGGATGCTTCGGTCTTAAGCAACTTGAGTTTCTGATAGCGCTGTTCGAAAGTAGCAAGGTCTTTGGGCAAATCAAAAACCACGTATTTGACTAAATGCCACTCGCTATCAATCGGTTGATGCTTTCGAACGATACCTGATAATTTTTCAAATTGCTTTCTACCTAACCAAAGTTCACCGTCCATTTCAACCTCGGGAAAGTTTTTGGTAAACCATACCGGCGTATGGATAATGTGTCCACCACGGGTGACTAGGTTTTTACCATTCCAATAAGCCCTCACACCATCGAGCTTTTCGCTGACTAAAAATCTTGAGAGCTCAACATCCGCATGGTAAATTTTAGCCAACAAGAATGGCGGAGGTGATGAGACTCTTAGCGCTTCAATTTGATTGGGATTAGTCGTAGCCTGACTTATTATACTAGCCAAGCTTAGAGGGATTGCCATTAAGGCAAGGTTAAGTTTTTTATCCAGGATTTCCATTTTGTTCTCCTTTGCATCCATTGCGAAGGTGGATTATTGATTATTTGGAGAGTAAATAATAGAGGATATTTTCGGTTCTGGTTGTAAGAGATCGCCTATATTATATCAACGGGGGATTATCAACTTACTCTTTGCTAGCCAAACGAAAAGCTGTACCGATACCAAAGAATAAAAACAAAGCATCCAACAAACCAAAATTCTCTGTTATCAATTCGATTGTTGAGAAACTTTCCAAACTTTCCTGAAAACCATTTTCCAGCCAAGTTTCATAGTTTATCGAATTAATGAATAACTTCTCTAGTCTCGGCGCCGAGTAGCTATTAAAATCGTTTAGTTCGTTGTCAGAGATATTCTCAGGATCAATAGCGTCAGTATAACCATAATCCACCATAAACTGCTTTTTTGATTGCTGACTGTTAACTTGTGTGGTGTAGAACTCAGCGATGATCTGCTCTTCATCATAGACCTCTCTCAGCTCTTCAGACTGAGACGAAAGGCTACCCACCCATTCAGATTGAAATGTCTCATAAGCCATATACTTACCGCCGAGGATCGATAACAGTGCCAAAAGTCCGCAGATCATACCGGCGCTCGAACCACGAGAGCCAAACATTGCAGCGGCAAATCCAATAGCGCCACCAATACCCCATGCGATCAATCCCAGCTCGTAGTCAAATACCACGGCAATAAATTTCCACAGAAAAGCGCCAATAACGGCTGCGGTGATACTGGCTAAAAGAGCAGTCGTATTAAATGAGTTTCCATCAGAAACACTTGAAGCTTGAACCGAAGCAGCTTCTTCCATTTGATGAGCGGAGTTTTGCAGGGAATGATTTTGGGAAGTCATACTATCGTTGACAACTGCTTCAGATTGTCCGGCTAAAAACTTATCAAAGATGATACCACAACCGAGACACGCAACCTTTTTAGTTTGCTCTACACCACATTTTGGACAAAAATAACCTTTGTTTTTAGTACTTCTCGATTGACCTTGTGCGGAAGCTGTATCGTCAATGGCGTCTTCAGAGCTTTGTCTTTCAATAGGTTCAAGGGATAATTCTTGCAACGGTGACACAGGTTTAGGCGCTATTCTTCGCAGTTCTACAGAGGCACCAAATCCTGCTAACGCGATTTTAAATTGATAGGCCTTTTTATGATCGATTTTTTTTCTTAGAGCATAGTTCTTTCCAGAAAAGAAGGTCTTGGCTTTTTCGGGTTCTATTTTGAACGCTTTTGCAAACGCGCTTTGGACGGCTCCTAACTCAAATCCATCTAACAACTCACCTTTGAAAATTACATTATATTGATCTGACATTCTGTTTCCCTACGTTTATTTTGGCAGCTTCACTGCCGATATTAATTAATTGGTTATGATTAACTTTCTTCTTTCACCCGCCTGACCATCACATCAAATAGCTCCTGCATAGAATGCGAAGGATGATTACTAACCAGACTAACGACAATAATCGAGATGGTACTAAAAATAAATCCTGGCACGATTTCATAAATCACTTTACTCGGTGATTCCCCGCCTATAGTGAAAGGCGCATAGATCCATATCAATACAGTTGAAGCCCCTACAACAATGCCAGCCAGCGCGCCCGCAAAGGTCATTCTTTTCCAATAGAGTCCCAAAATAATTAGCGGTCCAAAAGCCGCACCAAAGCCGGCCCACGCATTCGAGACAATATTTAAGATAGAACTTTCTCTATCATACGCCATAGCAATAGCCGCTAAAGCGACTAGCAGCACACAAATTCGTCCCATTAAGACCAATTGTTTATCGCTGGCCTTTTTATTAATAAATGCTTTATATACATCTTCAGTTAACGAACTCGATGTGACTAATAATTGAGAAGAGACGGTACTCATAATCGCCGCTAAAATCGCCGCCAATAAAAAACCGCCAATTAAGGGATGAAATAATACTTGTGAAAGCACAATAAAAATCGTTTCCGGGTCGCCCATTTCGATACCCGTTTCGGCAACATAAGCATAACCAAAAAATCCAGTCGCCATAGCGCCAAATAGAGCAACAATCATCCAGGTCATACCGATACGGCGAGCTGTTTTAATATCTCTTATAGAGCGAATCGCCATAAAACGTACAATAATATGTGGCTGACCAAAATACCCCAATCCCCAAGCCAATGAAGAAATAATTCCAACAGCTGTTGTGCCTGCGGTAAGCTCCAAATGAGACGGACTTAGTTTAAATACACTATCACTAATAGCGTCATAACCACCAAAATCAAATAAAATCGCCACCGGTACCAAAACCAAAGCAATGAACATAATACAGCCTTGCACAAAATCAGTCATACTCACTGCCAGAAATCCGCCAAACAGAGTGTAAGTCACAACCACTCCTGCGGTCACATAAAGACCTAATTCATAGCTCAGGCCAAAAGATGATTCAAATAGTTTTCCACCACCGACCACACCGGATGATGTATAAACCGTAAAAAATACGATTATGACAATCGATGAAACAATCCTCAATAATCGAGTTTTATCTTCAAATCGATTTTCAAAAAACTCCGGCAAGGTGATCGAATCATTGGCAAGTTCGGTATAAGCCCTCAGTCTGGGTGCAATAATTAAGTAATTAATGTAAGCGCCTGCAATCAATCCAAATGCAATCCAGATATTAGACAAACCAGTTAAATACATTGCTCCAGGCAATCCCATCACCATCCATCCACTCATATCGGAAGCGCCAGCAGACAAAGCTGTTACAGCAGGACCCAGTTGACGCCCGCCTAACAAATATCCAGAAGAATCTTGTGTGGTAGTTTTAAAGGCATACAGTCCGATGCCAAGCATGGCTAGAAAATAGACCGCTAAAGATATGATTGTTCCGATTTCCATTTTTGCCTCTTTATTATTAGTTTTATGCGTTTTGGAAAGTCGCATTGGGAAAATGAGTGAAGGCAAAGTGTGCCATAGCTAAAAAACGACTACAAGGGAAGTCGGAAATCACCCAAAAACTGCCATCCAGAATAATCTCTTCGGATCGTACCGTCAGTCAGTTGGCTGGCATTTTTACGCAATTGATCGAATCGCTTAGCGATGGGATCGGTAGCAACTCTTAGGGCTTGGGAATCTGACTGAATATCATACAACGCTAATAAGCTCTCGCCTAAATCTGCATTGTTCAGCGATATTTGATTTGCCGGAGGATATAGATCGGTTTCTTTTCGAGTGGTTAGAATATCAAAAGCCTTACAGAATGACTTAAAAATTAACCAACTACCCCGCAGTTTTCCTTCTAAGGTATGGCCCGCAATGTGTGGTGTGGCTAACAGGCACTTTTCTATCAGTTCCAGCGGAAGGTGTGGTTCATTTTCAAAAACATCTAAAATGATCGCGGCAGATTTTGAATCTAACAAATAGTCAGCTAGCGCCTGGTTATCAACTACTGCGCCCCGAGAAGCGTTAATCAACAGTTGACTTTGTTTTATTTGAGCCAAGCTAGCTTGATTAATTAGGTGTCTGGTTGGATAGCGCCCACGATCTGTGATTGGTACATGTAGACTAATGACATCGCATTTGAGCGCTTCTTCAAAAGAGACCAGTGGCCTTTTATCTCCCTGTGACTCAAGCGGCGGATCACAAAGCAAATAGTGAATACCTAGTAAATCTAAGCATCGAGCCAGTTCTGTGCCAACATTGCCTGCCCCAACGATACCTATATTGAGCTTTTTAATATCACGTTTTTTCCATCGCGACCAAAATGCCATACCACTTAAAATATATTGAGCAACCGCCGCTGCGTTACATCCGGCAGCATTGGCCCAGTTAATCTGGTGTGACTCCAACCAGTCAATATCGAGATGATCGGTTCCAATGGTCGCCGTACCGACAAATTTTACTTTCGAATTTTGTAGCAAAGCCTGGTCCACCCGAGTTATCGAACGGCATAACAAGGCGTCGGCATCAAGTAGCACTTGATTATTAATTGAACGACCTTCTAAACAGATAATCTCAGAGAAATCAGCAAATAACTCATCGATGCCGGGCATATTTTGATCGACTACAATCCGGTATTTTTTTGCCACACTAATTCCTGTAATTGTCCGGTTATGAAAACCACAGTATGCCATCAAATTAAACCCTGGGTTGTTTTTAATTATTTTACGACCCGTTATGCAACCTTAATATCTATTTGCACCACAACGTGATTTACTTCAGAATAGCCGCTTGCCAATCAGCCCCTCAAAATATTTAGTACCTCGACACAACATGATCGATTACACCTTATTATCCCTTTTTGTGCCAACATTTTTACTGGTATCTGCGACCCCCGGTATGTGTATGGCGTTAGCTATGACCTTGGGCATGAAGATCGGTATTCGCAAAACCTTATGGATGATGTTTGGTGAATTACTCGGGGTTGGCCTGGTCGCAATTGTGGCGGTATACGGCGTCGCCAGTATTATGCTCAACTACCCGGAGATTTTTGAAGTTATCAAATACGCTGGCGGTGCCTATTTGAGTTATCTAGGCATTCAGTTATGGCGGGAAAAAGGCAAGATGGCTATTTCTGTTGATGACCAAAACGCCACCACTATTTCTAAACGAGATCTGGCGCTTCAAGGATTTGTCACAGCCATCGCCAATCCAAAAGGGTGGGCTTTCATGTTTTCATTATTACCGCCGTTTATCAATCCACAATTACCAATTGGTCCACAGTTAAGTGTGTTAGTCGGCATCATTTTATTATTTGAGTTCGGATTTATGCTGATCTATGCGACTGGCGGTAAATCGTTAAGGCAGTTATTGCAACAGGGCAATCAACTCAAACGACTCAATCAGCTATCGGGCAGCATTATGCTAGCCATTGGTATATGGTTAGCTTTTGGATAAAGCGGTCAGGGCCTTTGCAAGGTTAAATTCTACCTCAAACAATCACTTGGTAATGTTAGCCGCTTAAATTACAATAG
>CAZOBX010000193.1:0-11752 GCA_964578045.1 uncultured Kangiella sp.
TTAGATTTGAGATCACAGAACAAACTAGAAAATCACTTAAAAAACTAACTGGCTGATTCGTTTTCTGCCATTGTAACAGTAAACCTTAGTCAACATGTTTGATGACCAATGCCACTATCGTATGCACAAAAGGTGATACTGCAATGGTTGCTGGAAAGGCGACTACAAATGAGAAAGCCCATGAATTAATCCATAAGCCCGCGATACCTTCTACTAATCCAACATTATATGCAGTAATAACCAGTGACATCACTGCCGACATAAATAGTGCCATAAAGAAGGAAAAAACGAGACTTTGATACTTTTTGTTCATCATATAGAAACTCCGGGTTAGGCAGCTGTCGCATTATCCTGTAAATCCTGTAAATCCTGTAAATCCTGTAAATCCTGTAAATCCTGTAAATGAAGAACAAATTCGGCCATCTTATCGCAGAGCCGACGATCATGATCCAAGCTTAATTGACCTTCAGAAACGTTGTCATAGAAACTACCCAGGCTATACGATCCGCGTACATCAGCCCCCCACCAAGGCATGAGCTGCGTCAAACTTTGCAGATTGGTAGAACCGCCATTAGCCCCAGGGGATGTGCTCAGTAAGAGTACCGGTTTTGACGCAAATATGGGATGTTGTTGGTCGGTTAATCGAGACAGCCAGTCAATAACATTCTTAAACACCGCCGGCATGGAGCCATTATGTTCGGGGATAGCGATGATAAAAGCATCATGATCTGAAAACAACGCCCTTAGCTGAGTAGCGGTGGCAGGAAAACCGTCTTGGCTTTCTTTATCGAGGCTGTAAATCGGCATAGGGAAATCACGTATATCAACCGCGTTGACTTCATGACCAGTGATTTTGTCTGCCGCAAGATTTAACAAAATTCGGTTGATAGAATCCGCGCTATTACTCGCGCAAAAGGTACATATTTTTTTCATAGTTTATCTTCTTAATCGGTTAGATGGAGTTAAATGGGTAGCTTGTGCTTTATCTTTTTCTACAGAAATGAGAGTTAAGTGCAGTTCATTGCTTGTCACTTTCAAATCAAAGCTATCAGCGCGAATAAGGTCGCCATCTTCTACGACAGCGCCATTTATTTCAGCTTTTCCATTGGTGATATACGCTAAAAACTCGCCTTGTTTGCTGATATGACAGCCCTTGTCGAGTAACCCGACTTCAATAATGGTGTGGCTGTCAAACGTTTCATGTTGAGTCGTTTTGCCGCCATAAATGCGCATTAATTGATTTTTATTTAAATCATAGAGCTTATACTCTGCCGCTTCACCGGGTGTTTCTGGTAACGCCCATAATTGCAGTAAACGGGTTCTGCTCAGATCTGGATTGATTTCATTGTGTTCAAAGCCTTCTCCGCCAGCGCGTTGCACCTGTACTTGCTGGTTTTGCAAGGATTGCCCATGATCTAACGAGCCTTCATGCGTTAATCGTCCCTCTAACAGTACAGTAATCACATCCACCTCAAGATGCGAATGCAAATGTGTTTCACCGTGAGGTAAATACCGAGCATCGGCTAGATAGACAAAATTGCCTATCCCATTCCAGGTGTCAGCATTACCACCTATTTTTATATCGTGGATAAGCCGGGTTTCTTTTAATCCAGCAAAACCACCGCGTGCTAAGGTATCTCTGGGTAATATTTCCATGTTTGCTTCCTTTGTTGTATTTGGAATACGCTAGATTAAACAACGGCGGTTAATTCGCCTAGCTGCTAAATCTGACAGGGTCGGAGAAATGGCCTTGGCGAGACTAATCTAAAAAGGCCTGTATTGAATGCTGCCAATGCGAGATGGCGAAAGCTTGGCACGCCTATTGAGAGGGAGCGTACTTAGTGCACTATATGAGACCTAACGAAATAGCTTTGACTGTAGCAGAAATTCGGTTATGGGCATCCAGTTTGGCCATCACATTATTTAAATGGAAGTTCACCGTACGCTCAGAGATGCCTAAGATAGTGGCAATTTCATGGGAGGTTTTTCCATCTGCAGTCCAGCGCATGACATCAATCTCACGGCTGGTTAGGTGTACATCGTTATCTACCAGTGGGGATGTGCTAATCAATTTTTCTAAAGCGTTATTAAAGACCTGTGTAAACCACATCAAGCTCGGGGTGTTGATCTCACAGTGGGGCATCGATGTGCCTGAGCGCGCCATTGACAACATGGATACTCCAGCAGTACTGCGCGTGGACTGACACCAACCAAACTTCAAATCAAAGGCCGCCATACCTTCTCGAAAATGAGGAACAGCGTCAAAGTTATCTTGCGCTGTCCATATCAATGGGGTAGTGGATTTTATCGCATGTTGCACCGTTGGGTCCTGATAGACGTAGCCCTGTTCCTTATAAATAGCTTGCCAAGATTCAGGATAATTACTATGTATCGTCGGGTTGACTGAAAAAGGTGTATGCGGACGATGAACGTAAGAACAATAATCAAAACCCAGCAATTTGGCAAAACGTGCAGCGGAATCCAACAGTTCTTCTATTGACTGAGCAGATTGAACGATTTCAATGTACTCCATGAGGTGAATATTGAGCATGATTTTATATTTTTCTTTTTAATTTATTGAGAGAGACTCAAATAGTCTTTGTAGGTTAACCCGTTGCAAAATCCGTATCATTGTCTTGTTGCCCCGCCCTGGTGATAAGTTGAACTGTTTTTTATAAAAAAATCTTTCAGTAATTTTGGATGAGCTTGTTAATCCAGCTTCTATATCTCGAGATCCTCACCTGAAATGATTTATTGCCATATAATCCGGGTTTAAAATCTGCAAGTTCTCCTTCAACATAATCCCAACTAAATAGTCCTACCAGATAAGGAACTTCACCTTTATAAATAACTAAAGGACCACCGCTATCACCTGAACCGTCGATCCCTTCTAGTTCTAATGCCTTTGGTCCCTTATCGAATGTGATAGAAATCCAGTTACCTTCAACCTCTTCAATTCGATTATTCATCGTTCGTAGAATTTTTTGTTTTTTAGTTTTAAATTGCGAACCAGTCAAGCCGTTACCTGTCGAGCCTCTACCGAAAGCAGTAACAATTTGTCTTATTTCATCCCCTTTATCGTATAGTCGGATAGGATTGATTTCTTCAACATTGGTAGATAACTTTACCAGTGCGATATCGCTAGTCGTTTTCATAAATTTCATCAGAGATTTAGCATCACCTTGCGTCAGAGACTTGTCAGGTGTCCGATAGTTATGGTGCTTGATCACTTTTTCAATCTGGTATTCTTTGCCACCGATGATGATCTTTTTGCCCTTATAATCATAAAAAATCAAATGAGCAACCGTAACAATCCAATTAGGCGCAATTAAGGCACCATGTCCTTCATGAGGCATATCAATCAAAAATTCTGGAGTTAGTCTCCGCACGGTTAGTTTCCGAGAACTTAACAGTGAGCTTGGGTGAATACCATTAACGCGCGGTTATTAATGGTGACACTTAGTAACATAGCCCAAACTTTACGCGGCCTGTGGGGTTTACTGTGGTTGTTGCACAGTTGTTTCGACAGAGTCATAGTGATAGTCTGAGCCACCCTGGCGAAGGGTTTAATAAAACAGGAACAGGCGTATGGCCCAAATAAAAATTGGTGATGATCTGCTGATTGATAGCGAGCGGCAGACGGTGACTAAAAACGGTATTAAACTGGCGCTGCCCGATTTATCCTATCGCCTGTTGCTGACATTAGCCGATTGCGCGCCAGAGGTGGCAAAGCGTGATGATATTATTCAGGTCGTGTGGCAAGGGCGGGCCGTTGCGGAGGAAAATCTGAAACAGCGTGTGACCCGGCTGCGCGGCGTGATCGGCGATAAATCCGATGAGCCGCAATATATAGTTGCGGTACGCGGCGTCGGTTACCGCCTGATCGCACGGGTAGAGCGATTTGAGCAACCACCAGAAATCATGGCAAAAGCGATAACATCGGGCGAAGGTAAAATAGCTAAGAAACCCTTGCTGGCCAGTCTGGTAGCCGTTTTTTTACTCGCTTTGGCTGTTACTTTTTTTGCTTTTAACCGACCGCGAGAATCAATCGGCGGTGCCTACCCCCGCTACATCGGTCGTTTTTGAGGCCAAAGATTATGCCGATCGGGCCTTCAGCTATTATGCCCGTTATCATCCGCGCGACAATGCGATCGCCATGGGCCTCTATCAACAGGCCATAGAAGCCGATCCCAATTATAGCGCCGCCTATTCTGGCCTCGCCAATGTGTACGCACAGGGTTATCTGCAATTTGGCAAGGACTATAGCTGGACAGAAAGAGCCGTCAATCTGGCTAAAAAATCGATCCAGCTGTCGCCAGATAACACGCAAGGCTACAAGGCCCTGGGCTTGAGCCTGCTCTCGCAAGGAAAATTTAAAGCAGCGCTTGCCGCCAATGAAGTCAGCGCAAAACTGCTGCCCACCTGGGCGGCACCGGTTAATAACAATGCAGAAATCTATCAGAAAATGGGTGATCTTGTTTTGGCCTATCAAACCAATATTAGGGCAATTCAGCTCGATGTCAAAGACCCCATCCCATACCTTCACTTCGGCAACTCTTTTCACGATATGGTGATGCCCGAACACGCACAGCGTGCCTATCAGGATGCACTTTCACTGAGACCAGACTATCTGCTTGCACGGAATTATTTAGCCGAGTTTTACAATAGCCAGAAAAAATACATGAAATCGTTAGAGATCGTCTCTGAAACGCTGGTGATTGACCCCGCCAATAGCAGAGCGCTATACAGCGGGGCCATTTCGCACCTGATGAGTGGTCAGCGGCAGGTTGCCATGGAATTTTTTGAACGGGCTTCGGTATCAGTTAGGCCCAGTTACCTATTACATGCCCGAGTTAGACTAGCTATCCTGCAAGATAATCCTATGCTGTTAGAAGAGGTAAAGACAGATGTCGAGCAGACGATTAGGCGTGGCAACGAGTGGTCAAGCTACTCCTATCTACTCGCTCTGATACACGCCAGCCAGGGCAAGGAGCAACAGGCTTTGACTATTTTGAAACAGGCCGCATCGCAAGGCTTTACCGATTATCGCTGGGCCCAAACTGATCCAATGTTAGCCTCCCTGCACAAAAATGCGGATTTTATTTTATTGATGCGTCAGACCTCCGATCGTGTTGGCCGAATGCGCGACCGGGTCATAAGACTCGAAAACATTACCCCATGATCTTGAGCTGAGCCTAAAGCGTCATTAAATATGTAAGAATTCAAATGCTCTGCTTCTAGAGGATGGTTTATGGCTGCTTTTGACTGCGGTTTCAGAGGCTGAAGGCAGAAAGCGGACGTTAGCCTAAATATTTACTCATCTCAATGGCGTACGCTACATGATTAAACCTTTCATGCAATACAACTGGAAAGTACAAGCCACATATAACTGCTCGAAGCGCTTGGCCTTCAGGTGTATCTCTGTAGTTCTCGTCATGATCTCTCCAAGGACATTTCTCCTACCTGTCAGATTTATCAGCTAGGCGCATTAACTGCTTTTGTTTAATCTAAAGCTTCCAAAACGACGATAGAGGCACAGATGGAAATAGTTCACCGTCGGCCGAAATCGGTATTCAGCTTCAGCGGATTACACACACAAACAACCAACAATAGGATTTTTACATGAGCTACGAACGTTTTAATGCCAAGAACAGCACTCTTCTACTTATTGACCACCAAATTGGTACTGCTGAATGGATGCACTCAATGCCTCTGGAAGGTATGAAGCGAAACACCCTCGCTCTGGCAAGAACCGCTGCTGCCCTAGAGGTCCCCACCATACTGACCACCAGTTTGGAAGAAGAAGCCCAGGGGCCTCTGTTTCCGGAATTGGCGGAAATACTGCCGGAGGCCTTTGCAAATCGAATTAAACGATGGGGCAAAACAGATGCCATGGCTGACACCAATTTTTATAAGGCGGTTAAAGCGACAAATCGCAAGAAACTAATCATAGCCGGACTCACTACTGAGGTTTGCGTTCTATATCCTGCGCTTAGCGCGGTACTCGAGGGCTACGATGTCCAGGTTATCGCCGATGCCTCGGGTTCAACCTCAAAATTTAGCGACGAAATTGCCCTCGATCGTATCAGGCAGTCAGGGGCCGCCGTAGCAAGTACAGTGCAGATTCTTGCAGAGATGGTTGACGACTGGAGCGTAGATGCTGGGCCGGTAGTGATGGATATTCTGTCTGGAATCTATACAGCGATGGCTGACTAAGACGAGAGAAAACACCGTATGCTAGGTTCTAACTACGGAAGGTAAAAGTGCGATTTTTACTTGGACCTGATACTGGGTAGTAGTTCCTTCGATTTTGATGCAGTACAGCCACATGTCCTGTGCTTATTAAGTGTAATTTAGAATCTACAATAAGTTTGATTAGTACAGGACGGAGTAACTATAATTCGGACATCAGACCTCTCAAACTTAATGCGGTGAGTGGCAGTTATTGTAGAATACTGGGCTAAGCCACAAATAGGTAATATTAATGTTCGATACGGATAAATAACAGTAATCTGATATAACTCTATAAACGTCAAATCTGAAACAGTTCTGCAAAACCAATAGCGATGTAGGATTTGAAACATTTAAAACAGAATTAAGGATTGGGTTTGTTTTGAATCTGATAACTTTTTCTAATGGATAATAAGCAGGCTTGGTCAAATTAATGGATAACCGCTTTTAGCTTATCGACGTAAGATAAAACATTACTTAAATTTAAACGATATTCTCAGTATGTTTTTTCGATTTTTGTTATTGAGCTTCGCTAAAATAATTCGATATTATTGTCGATTATTTTTGAATTCACTACCTGACTTCTGTTTCGTTGTCTCTCGCTTGCGATCCAATTTGCATCATTAAATTCGAATTTATCTAAAGTGCTCTTTAGTTCAAATGCAAGTTCCGTTAAATCGTTAGAAGATAGTTCTTGCTCTTGTGTGCTTTTCAAAACACTAGCATTTAAATCAACCATAGCGTTAATTTCATTTTGTGCGCCTTCCGATATCGTTTGTTGGTGAAGCGACGACTTTTGAAGGCTTTCGGAAAGCAGATTTATCTCTTGTGTTGCGTCTAATATCAATTTGATTTCAGATGATGTTTCTTCTGATGATACAATGGTTTTTTGTGATGTTTCTAACCCGTCTTTTATGACACAATCAACTAGACTGGCACCTTGTTGAATTTTTTTCACCATGGCGCGCACTTCGCTCGTTGAGAGCGCAGTTTTTTCAGCGAGAGCGCGAACTTCATCTGCAACTACGGCGAATCCTCGACCTTGTTCGCCGGCGCGAGCCGCTTCGATAGCGGCATTTAACGCTAATAAATTGGTTTGGTCAGCAATATTGTTGATTACATCAATCACCACATTGATTTGTTCAGCATCAATATTAAGTTGCTCGATATTTTGTGCCGCTTCATCCATCTGAGTACCAAGCAATTGGATGTTGCTTAGGTTTTTCTGTGAGGCGTCACTAATATCAGCGGCTGATAGGGTTGTTTGTTTAACATTTTGAAAGATGGACTCTAAGTCATCATGTAGTTGGCTGGTCGTGACATTTACATCAGCCATGACACCAGCTAAACGTTTTCCAAGCGCATCTTGCATAGTTGCTTTTTGTATCATCGTTGTGTAAATGTTGGTTAAATCTTGTGACATGGGGGTTAATCGAGCAGAAGATGTGTAAAGCTCCGTCAAAATATCGTCAATTTGCTGGCGTTGATGATTAAGGACATTAAAAATCGATTGAAAAAGTCCCGAATTTTGTGTTTTGAAACGATATTTGTAATCGATTTTACTATTCTTTTCGATATCGTCAATATGCCTTTGCAATCGCCCAAACCCCTTGAATAGCAGGCGTTTGCTCTGAAATAACCCAAGTATTATCGCCATCATATGGCAGGTGACAACCGCCGTAAATTCCTCGAAACTTAATTCATAGTAAACTCCGATAGATAGAGCGCCAACGAGTAATATAGCGATAGATGGCCCCATTAGAACACCAAAAGAACCGTAAAAAGTCAATAAAGGGGGTTCCATCGAACGCTGATTGATTGGGCTCATAATAACGTCATACCGTTTAGAGATTTTAAATTATTGAAAGTATAGTCTATATTTTTTAAATTAACTCATAATGAGATTTCTTCTTTGCTTGCTTTTTGGTCATCATCTTTTTGAGGGTGGTACTTAACTTTGACTTTGTACCCATGAACCATTTTTTCACTGCTTGCTGATTCTGCCGCTCTACGCTCTAGGTAGTGACCGCACTCTTCAGGCAACATATAGCGCACCTGAGGTCGTTGCTTTTTGTTGAGATGAGGTTCAATCGCTTTTTGTAACGACGTGAGCTTTTTTACTACTACAGATGAGAAGCACTGGATCATATCCCGCCTTAAGACATTTTTTCACATTACTTCGTTCTTGCTCAGACCCTGTGGTTAGGAGATTTCACACCCAATCTTGAGCTCTCCTCTCAGAAGTACGAAATCAATACTGCCTCAGGGATTCATTGCTGCGAGAAATTGAAATTTAGCTGGGTACTCCGCTCTTCGAGCTGCTCTGGAGATGGTAACCGTACCGGATTCTAATGGCTCTCTTAAAACTTCTAATACCCGCCTTTCAAATTCGGGCAGCTCATCGAGAAATAAAACGCCATGGTGGGCTAGGGAAATTTCTCCCGGTTTAGGGTTACTTCCGCCACCGACCATCGCAGCCGCCGAGGCGGTATGATGCGGGCTGCGAAATGGTCGGCGTCGCCAATTTTGAGTATCCAGTCCGTGATCACTGACGGACGTGATTGCGGCTGATTCAATGGCTTCCTGTTCACTTAATTCGGGAAGAATTCCAGCAAGCCTGGTAGCCAACATGGTTTTTCCGGTGCCAGGAGGTCCAATAAATTTAATATTGTATGTAATAACCCCATTAGTGTAAATTATGACGAAACTTTCAGAACTGCCTACTAACAGCTTGCTGAAGCAAACCCGATCTTTGGGGTAAGTAGTGGGATAAAGGAGCGGTAATTCTTCCTAAACTCGGTATTAGAGTTACTGGAGGACAAAAAAACATCAGAGTTATCCTCTTGGTTGCTTTTTGTTTTGATTGGCGATAATCTGCGAGAGCAGCTTCATCAAGGGATTACTTTATAAGGCGTCGATGTACACCATATCCTTTTGAATAAAAGGTGTTACGTTTTGCACATTTCAAAGGAGGAAATTGTAATGGCTTCAGATGAACAATGCCGCGCATTAAAAAAGTCGGATGCGAAAAGATGTCCTAATAAAGCTAAGAAAGCTGGTTTTTGCCTAATACATTATCCAAGTGTTGACGACAAACTAAAAGATAAAATTGACAGTACGTGGGGCGACAAAGCTTATAAAGCACTCGAAACTGCAGGCGTTCTTTCAGGTGCCATTTATATGGTTGAACTAATTGTGAAGGCATGGCAACTGGTACCTTTTGGCGAAGAGCCGGAGATGCCTAAAGACTATAAATATCTTGCCGGGAACGGGAACCGACGTGGACTAGGAGAGAGTCCCCCTTTTCACATAGCTGCAAATAATAGTCCGAGCGATGTGAATTGGTTGCTAGCACGTCAGATCTTTGATGAAGCAAACGACAAACTAAAAGCGCTGGAAAAAGGACGTGATATCAAAGATTCTGAAGTAGAACGCATTCAAGGTGAGCTATCAGAATTGATCGATAAAATGGAATATAGTGTTCAAAAATACTTTTTTTGGCTGATAGGCACACGAGCACCTGATGATGATAATTCCGATTAGTCTAGTTGATTAAACTTAGAATTGAGAGAGGAGCTAGAAAACTAGCTCTTCATTTTCCTTTTTCACAGCATCCCCTTACCTGATTTACTCGAAGTCAAAGGTCAGTATGTGGCTATACACGGGCATTGGGAGTTGCAGCTATCGGAAGACATTATTTATTATTGTGTTTAATTAGACCTTTGTGAGGCTGTTGACAATATATGACCGTTGAAATAAGGGTGAGCGGAGTCTATCTTTAGGCTGCTCAATCATTAATAACGCTCTTAATTCCGGTTCCTATTTTGTTCTTTTATCAGGTTTTTCGAATAGTTAAAAAATAAAAAGTTACAATGAATAGGCAGCTTACTAAATCAGTTAGAACACATAGGGCCCATTTTTGTGGAGGCCCCTATTTTCGATACAAGCAGCTGTTTTTATTGATCGCCTAGGCTTGTTTTGTTTGCATATACTGCTGACAAAACTATTATGTGTCAACGAATTAAAACGAACCAACATGATTAAGGAGAATAATGATGATTAAAGTAATTATTTTGATGTGTTTAAGTTTGGAGTTAGTTAGTGTTGCCGCAAATGAAAGGTCCTCAAACAATAAAACTATAGGCCATAAAATTCTTTATTTAGAGTCCGAGGTAACAGGTGTAGCACCAAACATTAGTGAGCTAGACGAAATTTTATACAAGATTGTTGCAAAAATAAAGGATTCAAAGGCACTCAGACTAGAAAATGAAGAAACGAAAGCTCAGAGAGTTTTTCAAATCATTTCAAAAACACTTAAAACTAATAATTATTCTTATCGCGGTACTAATCCTACCTCTTTAACAGAAGTATTCACTTCTGATGAAAAATCATTTGATTGTGATACTGGTAGTTTTATCTATTTAAGTGTAGCAGATTTATTAAGTTTACCGATGTCGATGGTGGAAGTGGAGGTCGGGGGAAATCCTGAAGAACGTGAATATTCGGATCATAACTTTGTGCGATGGAAGCTAAAAAATGGAACTCAAGTTGACTGGGATGTTAATGACGAAAATTTAAGACACGGAGACACCAAAACAAAGCAGTTTGGTTTTGGTTGGAATGATGATCAGTTACTAGGATACATCTACTTTCTAAGAGGCGTACAATGGAAGAAAAGACATTCGTTTTCTAACGCCATTCATGATTACAGGTTGTCGATAAAATCTTTTCCTGAGTGGGCAAAAGTAAAAAATAATTTAGCGTGGTTGTACTCCACTGTAGAAGAACTCCAATCTAAAAATAGCAAAAGAGAAGCGCTTGAGTTGGCTTTGACTGCTGTGGAAATGCATTCCTCTGTTAATAACAGAGACACTTTAGCGTGTGCCTACGCAATAAATGGTGACTTTGTCAAAGCTATTGAAGTACAAAGTAAAGTTGTTGATGATTATGACTCAATTTCGTATAGGGCTAGGCTGAAAAAACTTAGGGACAACATCAATTGCCTAGGAGAAGCCTAGTTAAACACTTCTTCGATTAATTTTTATAAACTTAAGATTGAAGTTGATACGCTAACTTTCATAAAAGATTTTCTGTCCGGTAGACTAGATGAGTTTAGATTATGTCGTCCGGCAGCGGCGACTTCTAAAGCTCGTTTCGCTGCATATTGACCTTTGACTTCAAGCAGATCCGGTTGACTGATTTTTATTGGTTTTACGATGGATGGAAGCGGCTCCAATTTCAGATCTCTTTGCCCTTGCAAATAAGCACAAATCTGTAAAATATGATTGCCGCCAACCGCATGCTCCACCCCGACCAATTGCGCTTCGGCCAAATTTTGATTGGGGATTACTAACTTTCGTTGATTTCTTTTAGCCGCTAATACCGCTGGTAAAATACCGTTTACTTTTCTTAATTCGCCCGATAAAGCCAGTTCACCCATAAATTCATATTGTAGAATATCATCGACATTAAGCTGGCCAGTGGCGCATAAAATACCGAGCGCGATGGGTAGATCAAAACG
>CAZOBX010000194.1:0-11747 GCA_964578045.1 uncultured Kangiella sp.
ACCTAGAACCTAGAACCTAGAACCTAGAACCTAGAACCTAGAACCTAGAACTTAGTACTTGCCTTTCAACCACAACAAGCCAATTCAAATGATATATTCGTTTTGATAGGGATTTTTTTATGGTGAGAATTAAATACCATAAAATGGATACTGCTACGATGTTTTCCACAACTAAATTCTGGAAAAGTATCGGCAAGATCCATGTTTCGGATCCTTAATAACTTCAAGGGCTGCTCCGATGTTTCCAGAATAAAACTGCCTATCGGGGCATTTTCTGTCTGCCATTGACCATTCTCCCGGATTAACCGCAAGATAACGTCGACACTGGTTTCAACCCCTTTAATGTCCGCCATCCACAAAATCAATTCTTGTTGGCGGATATCACTCGGTTTATTCAGAAATAGATGCAGGTCAGGGCAATCAAAAGAACAACTGCCACCAGGAATACTGGTGCGGTGTTTTACCGTTTCTATGAAGGGGTGTTTTCGTATCGATTCACCAAATTTCCCTTGATAGTTGTTTGTCCAAAGGTGGAGTTGCTTGATCTTTTTTAGAAAGTTGGTTAATTTTGACGTATCCACCTCGGGATTGGCTTCTAGCTTTTGAAAGTAATCCAAAAGTCTGGAGAGTTCTTTGATTAATTCCGCGCGGGTATCGCCTCGCTCGAGTATTTCTAATATTTCAAATAAAATCTTAAGTGCATGAAAATGATTGTCTTTATCCGTCGCTAAGAGATTTCTTTGGAATTGTTTGAAAAGAGTTTCTAGCCGCAAGTAACTGCGAATATTCTCCTGCAGTGGATATTCGAAGAGCATAGAATCATGAAGCTCACTATTTTGATTAGATGGTGTCATTGTTGCGTTCCATGCTTTATATATTGGTTGTTCAGTTGATAGACCTGCTGCTCTAGCTGTTCAAGGCTGCCATTGTTATCAATGATATCATCGGCTAATAATAATTTTTGCTGAATCGTCGATTGTGCTTTGATTATATTGAGTGCTTCATCTTCAGATATTTTGTCGCGTTTTAAGATTCGGCCAATTTGGGTGTTGATATCAGTTTTAACGACTAAAACTCGGTCAATTAATGAATTTAGATGGTCCGGTATTTTTCCCTTTTTATTAATCAGCAACGGAATATCCAAAATTACATAATTTGATTGACAATTTAAAAGCTGGTGTTGCATTTCTGCATTGATAAGCGGGTGGGTCAACTCGTTTAACCAGTTCAGTTGTTGTTGATCTGAAAATACAATTTTACCTAGCGCTTTGCGGTCTAACTCGCCATTGGGCAGGAATATTCTGCTACCAAAGTGATTTCTCAGCGTTTCTAGATGTGGCGATTTTGACTCAAACAGCTGTTTTGCGACTTTGTCCGAGTCAATTACATCGATATCCAATTTAGCAAAATAGTCGCAAACTTGTGATTTTCCCGAGGCGATCCCGCCCGTTAGTCCAATTTTTAACATGGCCACTTGCTCATTTTGTCTTTTTCTTTAGTTGCTAAAAATATTAAGTACGTACTATACTACGTATATTCTGTTGACGGAATGCATTTCAACGCACCAACGAGTATGGCCAGGAGAGAAATGATGACTCAAAATGTCACTATGGCAGAGCTTAACAAAAAAGCCAATGCTATTATTAATCAAGTTGCCGAAACGGGGGAGTCAGTAACGGTTCTTAAGCACGGTAAGCCGGTTGCTGAAATAGTTTCGATCAATGAAAACAAGGTTAGAGAAGATGCAATTGACTACTTCTTGAATAATCCACCGATTAAAGTAAGCCAGTCAATCGATGAAGTTATCAAAGAAGGAAGGAACCGTGGTCTATAGGACGCCATTAGCGATAGAAAACAATAAGAATTTAATAGTACTCGATAATAGTGTTGTCATGCGGTGGATGTTTTGTGATGGTTCGCAAGAGGATTTAGACTATGCTGAGGCAGTGCTTAACTATATGAAATTAGGCCAATTGAAGGCGATTGTCCCATCCTTATGGGTTAGTGAATCCAGTTTTGTGACCGCAAACTACGTGAAAAAACAAGAGTTTTCCATACCTTTAGCCTGTGAAAAGCTAGCAAAGGCATTTGAAATGTTCAGCGTTATTGATAGCCGCTATGATCCTGTTGAACTTTTTAAATTTTCCATTGAGTACAATATTTCAAGTTATGACGCAAACTATGCATTATTAGCAAAAACATACGACTGTACCTTGGCAACATTAGATAAAAAATTGCGAAAAGCGGTGGTTAGATCCAGAGGAAAATTACTGGAACTCTAGTCGATGTCCTTCGTAAGCGCGACAAAGAAATAACCAAAGCCGTTAATGAAGGTGCATTAATCGAGGTAGAGAATGATGAATAAATCAATACTAGAAGTGGTTCATGAAAGTGCCAGTGATTTACACGAAGTTGGAGTGATGAATGATTTAACCATGCGTGAGTTCGACGCATTATGCCTACCTAAAATTAAAAAGTTGACAGCGAATCAAATCAAAAAGCTTCGAGTTAAAAATAAAGCCAGTCAGGGTGTGTTTGCTGCTTATTTAAATACCAGTAAATCAACGGTTCAGAAATGGGAGCAAGGCCAAAAACATCCCAACGGCCCTTCGCTGAAACTACTCAACTTGGTGGACCAAAAAGGGCTGAAAGTACTGGCTTAACATCAAACCAATAAGGGGGACGCGGCTGAGCCCTTGCCATATCTTGTTACCACGAGTTTTTGAGAAATTGCATAAGATGCGAGACAGTAGACATGGGAACTTAAACAGGAGCTTAAGCAATGAATAATTTAAAAGAAAGAGTTAGGAGCTCAGGGATAGAAGTGATTTCATTACTTTTCGCACTCACCTTCCTTTGTCATAAAACGAGATTATTTTGACGTGCCCATGCGCTTACCATGTTATTGGCGCTTTGTTATTGCGAGGAGGTACGACACGGCAATCAAATCAAGTCTGGTTTAATACCTTGAATTTTGCAAAAGAAAATATTTTTCGATAGCGCTTAATCAAAAGTTCACAAACAGAAACTTTCAAAGATTCGATAAATGAATTAGTCCAGCAGGTGGGAGCGATGCTAATTTTTACTAGTTTGCAAGGGTAATGTGTTCGAATAGTTAATTTGTGAACCAGTAGCGTTTTATAGCTATTGCTATTTCTTTATTTTTTGTTACAGTTAGGTTTCAAAAATTAAATACATAGGGAAGACTGGCACCGAATATCGGTTAGATGGATATTAATTTTTGTTTTTCCTCATTATCTTACGCTCGGAAATTTTAATATATTTCCAAATACTCGTTCGCCTTTGAGTTGAGCTCTAAATAACAGTGATTTCGATTTTGTTGTGAATTTTTACAATCGTATAAAATTTAATCGATAATCCTGCCAAAAAGGTCATTTTGGCAGGATTGGACTAGTTTTTGGCGGATATGGAACAATTCTGATGTTGAAATGCTGAGATAATCAGTCGTACTCATGGTTGAACAAAGACCACAATTAGATTGAATTCATGAGTGCATTGAAAACTCGAAAGAAAATTTGATCACTTCTAGGTAATGATTGAATAAAGAGAATCGAAAAAATATAGTTTCAAAATTAAGTAATAAAAACCTACTTGAGAGGGCAATATGGTTAGTAATCGACAACATATCAATTTTTTTATTTATTATCATTTCAAAAAATCAATATGGATTTTTACCCTTGGTATATTAGCAATGCTTTCGGGCTCATTGAGTGCGTCTCATAGCTCTGAACAACCCGTCTACATTTATAAAGGGGTTGGCTATTTGGAATTAGAAGAGGCGAAATCCGCGATTAAGGATTGGGTGGCTTCCGTCTCGGTAGAATCAGAGCTCCAAGATGTGGAAACAAGCGACGATGATCAGCTGGATTTTCAACCTTATGTCAACTCTGAAGTGACAGACCCTCATATAGCTGTCATCCCAGGCCCCGAAGAAAATAACAATTATGCCGATTCATTCGACGACGCGATGCAATACTGGCATGATCGAAATTCAAATTGGGGAAGCGCTGAATGTCAAGATTCTTTCCTGGCTGACATTGAGGGTGAACCCCTCACATTTGAAGGCTGGGCAGACGTCGGCTCAAGCTGGTGGCCTGCCGATGTGGATGTTAAAGCGCGGAGGTATACCGCCCGTTACACAGCGAATTCAATCGCCTACACCTACAAGTCCCACGAAGGCATCATGCAATGTGTAGAAAGCTCCGCAGCGGTTATCCACGTATTCACGAAGTATGACGGGTATCAGTGTTATGACGGTTATAGAGGCTGGATAACCCCGACCACAGAACAAGGAGAACCCCTTTGTGAAACAGAAAGCATTCAATCTTTAACCTTAAAAACCTGTTACGCGCCCTATCAATGGGACTTTTTGTACAGCGATTGCGTTAAAAAATGCAAAAAAGGATCACCGTTAGGGTTGCTTACCGGCGTTTGCTACCAAGATGATGATGAATGTGCAACGAAGGCACATGATCCAATCTTGACAAAAACGGGCGAGAGTTATCAACCTCAACAATCTGATTTTATTGGTGGCGGCTCATTCCCCATTCGTTTTACCCGCAACTATAAAAGTTACCGCGTGCCTGATCCTGAACTGCATATAAAAAGATGGGAAAATATCCCGGTATCCGAACAGGCGGCATGGGATATCTATTATCAACCAAATGATTATACCGGACCAGCGATCCGAAATTCCTGGAATTGGATTGAAGATTTTTCTCAGGACATCGCGCCGATTGGGTACAGACAATGGAAACATAGCTATCAAGTGAGTCTTTACCAAGGCGATGTGAATACGGTTTTTATCATCCGAGCCAACGGCAAGAAGAAAGAGTTAACGTTACAGGCTGATGGGATCACTTACCTGCCAGTACAGTTAACTGGCGATCAGCTAGTCAAAGTCATGGATAGTGACGATAATCACATCAGTTGGCTTTATACCACTCAATCGGCGATACAAGAAACCTACGATCTGCAAGGTCGACTCATTCTGATGACCAATCCTCAAGGGCTGACGCAATCGCTGGCTTATGATTCGGACAGTCAATTGATTTCGGTCACCGATGCGGCTGGCCGGGTTTTGCAACTGGGTTATGACAGTGCCAATCGATTAAGTCAATTGGTTCAGCCCGATGGCGGCCAAATTCAATTGAGTTATGATACCAATGGCAATTTGACTCAAGTCGTTTATCCGGACGATACGCCAGCTGATTTGACCAACAATCCTAGCCTAAATTATCAATATACTGATACGCGGCATCCTTATGCTTTAACCGGTCAAGTGGATGAAAACGGTGATCTATATGCCACCTGGACTTTTGACGCGGCCGGCAGAGCTACCGGAAGTAGCAATCACAATGGGTTTAAACAAGGCACCGTTGCTTACGAACTCGACCAAGCGACTATCACTGAAGCCAACGGTCAAACACGGCAGTTATCTTTTGATCCTACGACCAACAAATTAACCCAGGTTGCCGGCGGTAACTGTGGCCAATGTGGCAGTAGCGATTTAGCGAACTACACTTATAATGCTCTCGGTCAAATTATCACTCAAACAGACTTTAATGGTGTCGCCACGACGTTTGAATATAACTCCCGCGGACTTCAGACCAAGCGAACAGAAGCGTCCGCTACCGCTGTGTCAAGAGAAACCACAACCGTTTGGCACGCGACACTAAGTCTGCCAATAGAGATAGCGAGTCTGCGCGCAAAAACCAGTTTGAGTTATGGGGTTAACGGACGAATAGAAAGTGTGACTCAATCAGATCTGACTAACGCCGATGCGATTGATCGTCAAACCCTTTATCAATATCTGGCTGAGGGTCTTTTATCAACGATTACCGCGCCAAATGGCGGTATCACCACCTATGGATACGATGCTCAGAAAAATTTAACAGGTATCACTAATGCATTAGGCCATGTGACTCAGATCTCGAATATTGACCTTAATGGTCGCCCTACCAGTCTTATAGATTCGAATGGACTAGTGACTAATTTAACCTACGATATTCGGGGAAGACTGGTTAGTCAAACGATTAACAGCAATACCACGACTTTTAGCTATGACAAAATAGGCCAACTGATTCAACTGACATTGGCCAATGGCAATGTGACTCACTATCAATACAACGGTGCTCGTTTATTGACTCAAGTCAGTGATGGGTTAAATAACCAGATGATCTATAGCTACGATAATGTCGGTAATCTTTTAAACGTAGAGGTCAAAGATCCGCTCGGTGAATTAACTCGTACCCAAAGCAGGGTATTCGATCAATTGAATCGATTGACTCAGCAGGTGGGCGCCAATAACCAGGTAACAGAATATGGTTACGATGCGGTTGGGAACCGCATCAGCACAAAAAATCCGTTATTAAAGGAAACCTTGTTTACCTTTGATGGGTTAAACCGTTTACTGCAGAGCACCGATGCTTTAGGCGGAATGACTCAATATCAATACGACAGTCAAAATCATCTCATCAGCGTGATTGATCCCAGAGATAATACCACTAGCTA
The DNA here is from genome assembly GCA_964578045.1 of uncultured Kangiella sp. Taxonomy (GTDB): domain Bacteria; phylum Pseudomonadota; class Gammaproteobacteria; order Enterobacterales; family Kangiellaceae. The sequence continues at coordinate 6,535 of CAZOBX010000194.1, forward strand.
TGTGTACGACGGTTTTGACAACTTAATGAGTCAAACCAGTCCAGACACTGAAACGACCACATTTACTTACGATATTTCGGGGAATCAACTCAGCAAAACCGATGCAAAAAACTCGACGGTTAACTACCGCTATGACTTATTAAATCGACTAACCCTGATAGATTATACCGGCACCGATCTGGACGTCAGTTTAATATACGATCAAGGAGTTAACGGTAAAGGACGGTTGACCAGCATCAATGATGCGAGCGGTAGTACTCAATATGGCTACAACCCATTAGGTCAATTAACCAGTAAAACCACTCAGGTCGCGGACAAAACCTTTGTGATCAATTATGCTTACGATGCAGCCGGTTTATTAAGCCAGATGACTTATCCGAGCACTCGACAGTTAAGCTTTACCCGAGGGATTGACGGTCAGATATCCAAGATAACCTCCACCCTGGCCGGTCAAACAACAGAATTATTATCCAATGCCACTTACCAACCTTTTGGGGCGGCGGCAAGCTTTATGCTGGGCAACGGAAAAAGCGTTAGTCGTCAATTTGATTTGGACGGGCGGATCAGCGGTATCGATGTCACGGGCATTTATCAGACCGTTTTAGGGTACAACGCGAACAGCAATATTATTCAGCAGCAAACGCCGTTGCAACCATTGATGCAGCAGGATTATGCCTATGACGATCTGGATCGCTTAACGGATGCGACCGGATTAAGCGGCACCTCACAATATCAATATGACAGCTTAGGAAATCGCACTCAAAAAACACATGAGACGGAAGTGAATACACTCAGCTACGACCCGTTGAGCAATCGATTAACCGGCGAGTATCAACATGATGCAAACGGCAATCGAATCAGCGATAGCCGATTTAATTTTCAATACGGTGAGCATAATCGATTATCTGAAGTCGCCCCGCTTGATGCCACCGACAATAGTGAAACGACCAGTTATCAATATAATGGTTTAGGGCAACGGGTGAAAAAAACGTCTATTTTCGGAGAGGTTATTTATCTTTACGATGAAGCCGGGCTTGTTATCGCCGAGGCAGATGCCACTGGCGTTATCAGCAAAGAAACGATTTATTTTGAAGGTCAGCCGTTGACCATGATGGTAGGAGAATAATCATGAGAACGCTCAACCTCATCAAAATAATCGGGTCTATTCTAGCATTTACTTTTATCGCTCAAGCGCAAGCCGTCACCATTGAGAGTGACACCACCTGGACGGCGGGGGATCAATATTTTACCGAAACGGTCACGGTTAATAGTGGTGTAACGCTTACTATTGAAGCGGGAGCCGCTTTACATTTTGAAGCCAGCAACAAATTATTAATTAGCGATGGCGCGAAATTATTCATTCAAGGGACTGATTTATCACCGGTCATTCTTACTGCCGATTCAGCGATAAAATCCGGCTGGTGGGGAATAGAAGTCGCGGGAGAACGGCCAGACTCAAGCGATATTCAAATCGATTATGCGGTGATCGAGTATGCCAAATACGGCGTCAGTTACCTGACCGGTAGTCAAGGCGATATTACCAATAGCCAAATCAAAGACAGTACCCGCGGTATTTTTTACAATGGTGAAAGAACCGGCGGACTGGTCCGCTATAGTGCCATTTTTGATAATCAATACGGGGTTTATATTACCGGTGCCTATGCTTATCTTGCCGACCATCCCAATCCAGTTATTATCGATAATAGCTTTTCCGATAATACGACTTATCACTATTACAGTAACTATTTCTATGACAATGATAAAGTGGTTTTAAATGCGACGAGCAACTGGTGGGGTTCGAATGATTTACCCACTATCGTCGCCGATATTTACGACCAAGCGAACAGCGCTAATTACGGCCCGGCGGTTGACTTTAGCGGTGCGCTGGCGAGTGAAAACGGCTTGCCTATTTCTGGCACCTTGTACACGGCTTCAATCGTCAGCGATACCACCTGGAGTGCACTGGATGGTGTTTTAATTCAGCCGATAAATGTCCATGCTGGTAATACGCTGACCCTTAGCGCAGGCGCTTATGTCGACGCGTTGGCAAATAGTCAAATCATTGTCAAAGAAGGCGGCAAATTAATGGTATCGGGTGAGTCGGCCAATCCTGTCACTTTGACAGGCATTGACAAAACCAAAACCGGCTGGAAAGGGATCGAAGTTCAAGGTAATCGGATTGATAATAGTGATGTTCAAATAAACCATGCGATCATTGAGCATGCGACCGATGGGATCCGATTTGAAACATCCAGTCGCGGTCAAGTGCAAAACAGCATCCTGCGCAATAATACTTATGCGGTTTATTTTTATGGCAGTCACTCCGGCGGACTCATCAATTCGAGTCAAATATATGACAATTCTTATGGTGTGAAAGTCCATGGTGCCAATAGCTTGCTGGCTGATCACCCCACACCCATGGTGAATGGAAATGCGATCTACAATAACTCCGCGTATGATTTTTATGCTTCAACCTATCAAGATAATATCCTCGGTACCGTCAATGCCAGAGGTAACTGGTGGGGAACCGCTGATGTGGCAACCATTGCTGATAATATTTACGATTATGTGAATGCGGCTAGTTCATCACCATCGGTTGATTTTAGTGGCTTTTTAGACAGTGAAAATGGCGTTGCAGTGGCGGGTACTTTTTACCTTGGATCAATCACTTCCAATACCACCTGGAGTGCCAGTGATGGCCAATTGGCTCAACCGGTTAATGTTCAAAGTGGCGCGACTCTAACGATAGATGCCGGCGCCCAAATACTTGCCGCCTCAGGCTCTGAAATCGTGGTCAAAGAGGGTGCCAAATTAATTATCAATGGCACCGCAAGTCAGCCGGTTATTTTTTCAGGAACTAGCTCAACCAAAACCGCTTGGAAAGGGATCAAAATTACCGGTGAAAGAGCGGATAGTCTTGATGTTCAGATCAACAATATTGTCATCGAGAACGCGTCCAACGCGATACGGTTTGAAACCGGCAGTCAAGGTGATGTGCAAAATAGCGTGATCAAAAATAATACCTATGGGATCCATTTTTATGGCGCTAGAACCGGCGGTTTAGTGACTCAAAATAAAATTTACAGCAATACCTACGGGGTTAAAGTCTATGGTGCTAATAGTTATTTTGAAGATCATCCAACGCCCGTCGTTGTGCAAAATAGTCTTTATGACAATACTAAAAATTATTATACTTCGAGCTTTAAAGACAACGAACTACGAATCTTAGATGCCAGCCAAAACTGGTGGGGCAGTACCGATTTAGAAGTCATTTCTGACAAAGTGTATAACTACCCTAACTCGAATTCGAACGCACCGTCAGTTGATTTTGCTGCCCCTTTAATGAGTGAAAATGGCGCAGCGATGTCAGGCACCTTTTATTTAACGTCCGTCTTTGAAGATACCGTTTGGAGCGCGAGTGATGGATTGCTTGGGCAACCGGTCACCATCCAGAGCGGCGTGACACTGACGATTAATGCAGGCACTCAAATCACGGCGTCAAAAAGCGCCGAAATCATCGTGGACTCGGGGGCTAATCTGGTGATCAATGGTACCGCACTTGCACCGGTTTTATTGAGTGCTGATAGCCCGGTGAAAGGTCGGTGGAAAGGGATAAAAATCAAAGGCGAAAGAGTCGATAGCTCGGGTGTTCAAATTAACTATACCAGTATTCAACATGCGGCTGACGGCGTCCGGTTTGAGACCGGGAGTAAAGGCGATATACACAATAGTGTATTCGACACTAATACCTATGCCCTTCATTTTTATGGGGCGAGAACCGGCGGGGCGATCACTCAAAATCAGATTTTTGGCAATACTTATGGCGTCAAAGTGTACGGTGCTAATAGCTATCTTGTGGATCACCCTTCACCGGTGGTGACTCAAAATAGTTTGTACAACAATACCTACCATTATTATGCGTCAACCTTTAAAGATAATGATGTAGCCACTTTGGATGCGACCGGTAACTGGTGGGGAACAACTGATGTGACGATCATAGACGACGGAATTTACGAATACAATAATTCAACCAATAGTTCGCCACACGTTGATTTTCGGGGACTACTTTCTTCGGAAGGCGGAGCGGCGGTCGGCGGTACTCAGATCCTCGGCAATATTTCATCGGAACAGCGGTGGCAAAACAATGACATCAAAATATTAGGCAATACCTGGATTAAATCCGGCGCTTCTTTGTCCATCGAAACGGGCAGCCTAATAGAGTTTTCACCCAATTCACAGTTAATCGTTGAAAAAGGGGGCAGCTTAACCTTATTGGGTGAGTCGGGTAATCCAGTCATTTTGACTTCAGATAACCCAGTCAAGTCCATTGGCGACTGGAAGGGCATAAAAATTGAAGCGGAAAATGCCAATGTGAATATCAGTCATGCGGTGATTGAGTATGCCGATAAGGGCATTTATTTTTACGGGAAAAAAGCCAATGGTTTTGTGACCAATAGCCGGATCATCAATAACAAATACGGGATCTATGTCGATGGACTCAATACCGCGCTGGTTGACCATCCGACTCCCATTGTTACCCAAAATGAATTCAGTGGAAATTCCACTTATGATTATTACAGTAAGTCTTTTGCGAGCCCGACCGAGCGAACTTTAAATGCCAAAGGGAATGCCTGGGGCAGTTTGGATGATACAACCATTCATGCATCGATCTATGATAATCGAGATAATACTTCTTCTCCAATTGTTGATACCGGCAGTCCGGTCAATGTGGGCGACACCACGGTAATCGCCAATGCCGGTAGCGATTTTATTGCTTTCGGGACCATTCCCGCACCATTGTCGGGCAGTGGCACATCAACCACGGGGACGATTGACCAATATCAATGGCAGCAGTATTTTGGCGAGGCGGTCACCATCGACCAAGCAGATCAAGCCAACGCGAGCATCACCGTTGCCGACGTACCGGCAGAAGATACTCGCTCGTTTATGTTAACCGTGACCGATGATAATGGCATCGCGGCAAGCGATAAGGTGGATGTCACCGTTAGACCCTTGTCTGAGTTTAATCTGCCACCGGAAGTCGCTAGCGACATATTGCAAATTGTCGAATCGTCGGCCAATGTGACTGTGGTAATGACCTCCACGGATCCCGATGACGATCCACTTACTTATCTTTGGACCCAAACAAAAGGCTCTTTAGTGAGTTTAGTGAGTGACGATACCGATACGTTGGCTTTTACGGCGCCATTTTC
>CAZOBX010000195.1:0-11744 GCA_964578045.1 uncultured Kangiella sp.
GCATTAGTCAGTAAATGGTCGGCGGCGTCCAGGCTGACAAAACTTTTCGGGTGTTTGGCGCTACGATAAATTTTTTCTGCTTCGTCTATCGACACAGTCTGGTCAAGTGGTGAATGAAATATCAATAGGGCTTTATTCAAACGACGAATATTGTCGCTCTGTTGGTATTTTTCGAGATCATCCAGGAATTGTTTTTTTATGGTAAACGGCCGTCCGGCTAAACTCACTTCGGCCTTGCCATTTTTTTCTATGCTAGTTAAATCGCAGGCAAACTGCTTGGCGACATGATGTGGGTCAGAGGGTGCACCAATTGTCACTACACCGACGGCTTCCGGGATCTTCGCCGCACCAACCAATACCGCCGCGCCACCTAAGCTGTGACCGACCAAGATTGACGGAGCTTGGTAATGTTCTCGGAGATAGTCGGCCGCATGAACCAGATCTTGCACATTAGTCGAAAAATTGGAGTTGGCAAAATCGCCATCACTACTTCCCAGTCCAGTAAAATCGAACCTGAGCACCGCGTATCCTTGAGCCACCAGTGCTCTGGCGATCCGTGAAGCTGCAACTACATCTTTACCGCAAGTAAAACAATGGGCAAATAATACAAAAGCCTGTGGATTGCTTGCTGGCATTTCCAATAGTCCCGCGATGTTTAAGTTGTCTGTACCGGGAAATTCCAATTTTAGTCTGTGCTTGCTCACTGCTGTTCTCCTAATTGTTAAATTCAGCTAGGTTAAATATAGACCAATCCAAACAAACAATTGTTACGATTTTAATCCTGCGTCCCGGGGAGTGCGCATTCAACAATGAAACTCGGCTTAGACCAAGCCAAGCTATTGAACAAACGCCAAAAGAGTGCGAATATGTTTGATAATACGAGCTTAAACAGCTATTTTTATACAGCAAATGCCTCAGCGGAAAAAAGGCGGACGTGATGACGATGTTGGCCATTTAGCCGAGGAATATTAGTATGAGTCTTTTACCACTAATCGTTGGTAGTGTATTTTTTGCATTTGGCGCTTTTCAAATTCTTGATTTCCTACGTTTTCGAAATAAAGGAATTAAGATTAAAGGACGTGTTAAAGCGATAGAGAAATATGTTTCTAAAACTAGAGGAACCGGTAATAGTCAAACTAGCAGTTTGATGTTTCGTGCCATTGTAGAATAATAGGCGCCGGTTTGCTGGCTTCAACATTAATCAATAAATTTAAAGTGCCTGTTAAATCAGGGGAAGATGTTCAGACAATCAGTAAAGATTCGACTCTCATAGAAACTAAGGCTGAGTATCGCAAAGAAGTCTCATCGCATAGCTTTATTGGTAAAATAATCGCGCTGGTGATACTCTCGATTGGACTTGGTTTTATTTATTGGGGCCACACTTTTTTATCAAGCGCCAGTTTTCAGCCGGGTGAATTACAAGCATTGCTTTCTGATATTGGTGAATTGATTAAACAGATCCAGACAGGTGAACTTGCCAGCAAATGGGTGAAACCATTGATTTTAATGGGCATGGGATGTTTCTTTGTTCTTGTCTCGTTGCGCTCTTTTTACTATTTGGACAAAAAATACGGTAGTCTTTTAAGGCGTTAAGTTTAAAACTGTGCTGGGTGGCAGGTTAAATCAAGAATTCGGTGCCATTAAGGAGTTAGCTTGATCCTACCGGGTTAGAAGTAAAGAGTTGTATATTTATCGTAATATGAACCTGTTTTTTGTTTTGGGTTAGACATTCAAAATATTCGGACGAATCGTCCATGCGAGAAGCTATGCTTGTAATTATTAAAATTCTAAAGTGGATTGCCATCGGCTTTATTAGTTTCATCATACTAACGGTAATTGGCGGTAGCGTTTATCAAGCAATCAATGAGTCTAATGACTTAAAAACATATCCTGCACCAGGAAAATTAATCGATGTGGATGGCCACTTGATGCATATTCATTGCAAAGGGCAGGGCAGTCCGACGGTGATTTTAGAGCTTGGCGTTGGAAGTGCCGCAATTGCCTGGTATGAAATGCACAAACAGCTGGCTCAGGTAACCCGGGTTTGTGCCTATGACCGAGCGGGATTAGGTTATAGTGAACCCTTTGAATATCCCAGGCGCGCTGCGGATATCGCGGAGCTATTGCATCAGTTATTAGTTGAGGCAGATATCAAAGGTGAACTAATTCTAATAGGGTGGTCGGCTGGTGGTATTTATGTACGAGAATTTTATCGGAAATTCCCTGTAAACGTCAAAGGGATGCTTTTGGTGGATTCCAGTCACGAGCAGCAAGCAATTCGAATGCCTGATACAGCAGAAAGTGGTTCTAATGCGACTCTGAAAATTGCAAGCTATTTAGCACCCATTGGATTGGTTCGACTAAGTGGTATTGTTGATCAAAGAGTAGAATCCAGTTCAAGTCCTGATGAGTTAAAACCACTTCTCAAAGCGATATATAACCAATCTCATACACTGGATACCCTAGTAAAAGAATCGGAAGCTTTTAACTTTGATATTAATGCAACCGATCCGCCTGATCCAATTGGCGATCTTCCTCTAATAGTAATTACGCAAGGCAAATCCTTGGAAATGTCTGAAACAAAACAGCAAGGTATTTCTTTAAAACTACTGCAATTAGAAAGAAAAGTACGAAATGAACTTCAGCAAGAATTGACAGCTCTTTCCACTAAAAGCAAACAAATTATCGCTCATAAAAGTGGTCATCATATTTATAAAGATCAACCAGCACTATTGGTCGAATCATTAACGGATTTAGTGAAAATAGTACGCCTGGAAAATCGTGAGTGATTAATATGGTTGAATCTACCCAGTAAAAGAGTACAAAAGCTCCAGTAAGCTTATTTGATTAATTAATGTCAGGTGAATGTTGTAAAGCCTCAATTTTATTAAGTCACTGTCCGGATTGTGTGCAGATGGTTACTCACGTATATTGATTACAATCAATCATAAGAGTAAGCTGATTTGAAATATTGTGCTATCTCGAACCAATTGCGGGCTGACTGAAAATTCGATATTATCAGTTGAGTCTGGATATACATCCAGTAATCGATTCTATAGAGACTTTGGATATATAAATCGGTAGACCGTTCACAACCAGCATAAAGAAAAAAATTGTGGGCTGGAATGAAGTATTCCGAAACCTATCTTGCCTCGAATCGTGGTTAACAAACTTTTGTAAACGGAACCTGCTATAGTTGAATGGAATGTAATTGGTTGCGTCCATTCTCCTTCGCTTGATAAAGAGCTTTGTCTGCTGAATTCAAAATAGCCTCATTCAGTATGCTAGAAGTGACCTTAATGGTTGCGATTCCTACACTGATAGTAAGAATTGTTGCAGTATCGGAAAAGTCATGCTTTATGTTAAGTTCTCTGACTGCTTTACATAAGCTTGCACCGATATTTCTTGCCCTTTGAACATCGGTTTCTGGCAAGATAATCACAAATTCTTCACCGCCATAGCGGACGACATATTCACCACCGCGTTTAATTGTATCTTGCAAACATTTTGCGGTTCTTATTAGCGCACTATCTCCTTTTATGTGACCATAATTATCGTTATATGACTTGAAATTGTCGATATCAATAAACATAATTGAAATTTCACGTTTATGGCGTCGCGCTCGATCCACTTCAAGTGGGAAGTGTTCATCAAAATAGGCACGGTTATGAATACCAGTTAAGCCGTCTAGATGAACCTTAACTTTTAATTTGCTATTCGCTTGAATCAGTTTTTGTTGAGTGGCCTGCAATTGGATAATATTACTGGAGCTTTCTAATGCACTAGTAATCATTTCCCCAGCAATATTGAGCAAAGTTAATTCTGAATCGGCCCATTCTCTAGCCGTAGTTGTAGTATCAAATGCAACAAAACCTAAGTTCTTTTGCTTTCCCTTAAGTCTTATGAGTACGCCTGACATAAAATTATTTTTTTCAAAAAAACGTCTTAACTCAAGTAAGTTTTTTGAAATTTCTTGTAGACTGCTAAATTGTATCAGTGATTCATCTTGTATCAAAGACTCTACCCAGTGATAATTCTCAGTAGCAATCGAATCATTTTGTTGATTGTGAGTAGATATTTTACTTAATCGATGCCATACATAAGTATACATAGGCAGAGTTGTATTCTGGTTATAAAGATAGAGATGAATCTGGTCAAATTTGCAGAAATCACCAATTGCGGCTAATGCATTGGAAACTTTTTTGTCAGTCTCATTCGCTTGCATTGCAATAAAGCTATTCGATAACTTAGAAAGCAAGGAAACGAATTGGGTGCGATATTCTAATTCAGATGTTCTATACAGTACCTTTTCTTCAAGTTCTTTGTACAGCATGGCATTTTCTATAAGGATTGCGGCGTGGGTGCAAATGATTTTTATGACAGCCAGGTGCTTGGTGGTAAAAGCATTTGAAAATAAATTATTTTCCAGGTAAATAATACCTATTATTTTACCCTGGTTTATCAGCGGTGCCGAAAGAATCGAGAGTGGTTTGAACCGTTGAATGTAACAGTCATGGGCGAAATCTGAATTTTCTGCCGGATTTGAAAGTGCTATCTCTTTTCCTGTTCGTACGATAAAATTCACAATGCTTACCGGGAGTTTCAAACTTTTTCTCATTTCTTGATGAATCATTAATTCAATTGCATTTCTTTGTATATCAAATTCTGCTTCAATGTTGTATCTATCGTGGTCTTCTTCTCTGAGTATTAGCAAGCCTTTTTGCGCGCCAGAATTTTTCGCGACCAAGCTCATCAGTTTTTCTAGTAGTTTACTAAGCTTTACCTCTCTAGTGAGTGTTTGTTGAAATTTTGCAATCGTTTGATAATCGATAGAAAATCTACCGGAGTTACCTAAACTTCCAGTAGTAGATCTATCTCGATTGCTTAGTTGAAGAAGACCGGCATATTTTGTCTTTAGTGATTCTGCAAGTGCGGTAGCACCCCAACATTCGAATTGATAAATGCACTCTTGAAAATAGATAGACGCAATTTTCTTATTGCCTTTACTAAACATGTACTTTGCATAAAGTTTGTTCGCTAAAGCAAGGTAGTGAGTGTTTTCGTCCTTTTCTATTCGAATGATCGCACTTTGGTAAAGTTGCATCACTTCATCACATGGTCTATCGAATATTCTGGCGTGTTCAGCCTGCATTAAATAGAGTTTGCCTTGATAATTTATGGCACAATGTCCACTCCAGATTTCCATACGATCTATTAGATATTCGATTGTTGATATTCTTTTTTTCTTCTCATGTGGGTGAGATATAAATTGAAAACTTTCTGTCAAAATAATGCAGAGGTGAAAACTATTGTGTGATACGAGTGAGGTGCCAGGATTATATTTTATTTGCTTATAATATTGTTCGACCAAATCATCTACTTGGTCGTAAACCTCGAAAAAACAAGCAATATAGATATTGGCGCTGTAATAAAAACCTAAATAAACCGGGGTTTCATTATTTTCAGTTAAGAACGCCTGCTCATTAAATTCAGCTCCTATTTTTAGCTCAACTTCCGTCTTTCCCAGAAGTTTTGCTAACAAACGTGAAACAAATGGGCTATACAGTCCGCTAAAATTCGATTGGTCATAATCAGAATAAAAGCGACAAAAAATTCTCGCCCGTTTTAATAATGTAGACAGTTCTGCGCCATAAAAAAAAGGCCCTGTTAAATACCAAATAGCATTATAACCAGCCATTACAAAATCACCTGACTCTAGAGAATGATTGAATCCTGACAAAAAACTTTCGTCTTGTAGGTGTAATGGTTTCTTCCAGTGTTCTATAGCGGAAAAAAGCATCAGTACTTTGCCGCTAATATCAGCATTGGCATATTTTTTAGCGAGCCTAACGGCCAACTGGGCAAATTTGTAGCCTTGATCATAATCTTCTAACGCAGAGCAAAGAATAAACGCGTAATTAACATAAGCATAGGAAGAATATTGATTGTTTCCATTTTGCAAACTGAAGTTCGCCATTTTTACCGAAGACCATCCAACGGTATTTTGTCGGCCACATAGGAAAGCAGATGTCCACAAGTACATCAGGATCTTCATGGTAACTTGTACATCACCGGATTTAGATTCTTTAGCATTAAAAAGTTGTTCTAGTGATTTGTTTTTGGTCGACTTATTGATTTTATCTAATTCTCTTTTGAATAACTCTTCAGCTAATATTTCGGTACCGGGTAATTCGATGTTTAAAAGACTAAGGCCTTTTTGTTGAACTTTAAGTGCTAATTTAAAATCTCCAGTCAGGTTTGCCTGTGTCATTTGTTCTATATAAACCTTGAGTAATTCAGAACTCTGATTAATGTTTTTAAATATCTGAGGGTAAAGTTTATTAGCGTTATCAAATCTTCCTGACAAATATTCCGATTTGGTCATGTCTAAAAACAAGTTGAAGGTAAGGTTAAAGTGTTTTTTCCAGGCGTTACCTGGTAGCACACTCATTGCATCCTTAAGTAACTCAACAGATGCCTGATAAGCGCCTGAATTTCTAGCTTTAGCTGCAGCTTTAATATTTAATTCAATGAGTTCTAACTTTTCATTATCGTTATTAATGAGCTGTATCGCATTGTTGAAATGTTGCGCGATTTCAAATATATGTTCGTTATCAAGTCCATGTTGACGATACATTACACGACCAAGAACATAGTGATTTTGCTTTCTTTCACATTCTGACAGAAACGAATATGCTGCTTGTTGCACTTTATCATGAAGAAACTTAAGTTTTAGAAAGATTACTTTAGATTCAATTATATTTTGACTTGAGAGTTCGGCATCAGAAAGAGGAATGACTAATCCATTTTCTAGAGCCGGTAGAATGTTTCGATATACTTTCTCTATAGGTGTTTTATTAATCAGATAAAGTAAATCGATATTAAAAACGTTGCCAATACAGGCAGCTTGTTTGAGTATATTGATACTTTGACTTGGCAGTTTTTTCAGTTTTTCGACCATGAATTCGACCACGTTTTCTGTGGTTTCTCGTAAAGCTATTTTATTGATATGCCATTGCCACTGCTTAGTTTCAAAATTAAAATATATTAGTCTTTCGTTATATAAGGCTGTTAAAAATTGGGTGAAAAAGAACGGATTTCCTAGTGTTTTATTGTGAGCTAGTTGGGCCAATGCTCTTATTTCATTTTTGTCACTATGAAAGGAATCTTCGATAAATTCTCTGAGACTATCCAACGATAGATTAGTCAATTCGATGTGATTGACATTAACTGACTTATGTTCAAGTTCATCAAGCATCATGCTAAGTGGGTGAGTACCATCCACTTCGTTACTCCTAAATGCACCGATAAAATATAGATAACTAGTATTGTCATCGAACATTAATGACTTTATTAATTGAATCGAGGCTGTATCCACCCATTGCAAATCATCCAAAAATATAACCAACGGGTGTTCCGGTTGACAAAAGCTTCGAAAGAATTTTTTTAGCACCATAATAAAACGATTTTGTGTTTCCGATGGCCCTAAATTCTGCACTGCGGGCTGTTTCCCAATGATTAGTTCAACGTCTGGAACTAAGTCAATTAACACCTGACCATTGCTGCCTACGGCATCACCGATAGTTTTTTTCCAAATAATCAGCTTTTCTTGCGTTTCGGTCAATAAGGAAGTTATTAACTCCTGAAAAGCAAGCGCTAGCGCAGAATATGGAATATCACGGGAATACTGGTCATATTTCCCACTGATAAAATAGTTTTTTTGTGGATTAATCGGCCTAAAAATCTCTTTGATCAGGCTTGTTTTACCTATGCCTGAATATCCTTTCACCATACTGACTCTAACTTCACCTTGACTAACGCGCCTAAAGCAATCTAACAGTTGTTTAGTTTCAAGGTTTCGACCATAGAGTTTTTGCGAAAGATGAAGTTGTTCCGTATTATCATGACGAGCCAGTGGAAATGTTTTATTGTGATTATTATTATTTAAGTTGATTAAGCATTCCTTTAAATCGTATTCTATACCCCACGCAGACTGATATCTTTTTTCTGAATTTTTCTCCAACAACTTCATGATCACTTGCGAAAGCATCAAGGGTATTTCCTTGTTTTCCAAGTGGGGGAGTATCGGCTGTCTGGCAATATGACTATAAATTAGCTCCAAGGGTTCCGTATCTAAAAATGGCAAGCGTTCGCTAATCAATTCGTAAAGCAATACGCCAAGAGAATAGTAGTCCGCTCGATAATCGAGCTTTCGGTTCATGCGACCAGTCTGTTCAGGCGCAATATAAGCTAAAGTACCTTCGAGTTTTTCAGGGCTTTTTAATCTTGGCCTTTCTCTAGAAAAAAGAGTGGATACACCAAAGTCAATAATTTTCAATTCTTGAGTTTTTAAATTGATGACAATATTGCCTGGCGTGATGTCTTTGTGAATAATATTGTTGTGATGTATTTCTCCCAAACTTTTACAGATCTTAATGCTATATTGGAGTTTTTCTCTTAGGGTAAATCGGTGGTTTTCTAGTAATTTCTGAATCGACGTACCAGCGAAATCTTCGAGTACCAATACCATAGTATTACGGAATTTAAGTAGATCATAAACATCAATGACACTATCAATGGACAAGTTACATAGAAGTTCGTATTCTTGTTTATAATGAATTATTTCAACGGGTGTAGGGTAGTCCTGCTTTAATATTTTTAGAACGACTTTTAGCTGATCGTGAGTTCTAATTGCTCGGAAAACTATCGAGTGGACGCTTTCATATATCTTGTCCTTTAAATCATAACCACCGATGTCTAAATTCATGATGTACTACTCGCTCTAATTCACTAACAAAGTATAGAACACTTGGCTTACTTTTTCTGTCAATGGTGCAATACCTTTGCCACCATCTGATATACGAAGCACAGAAACTGTAGTGGGTACTAAGCTAGTAAAGTTACGCCAGATCCGCTTATACAACGGTCCATAATTGATGAAACGCCCAATTGGGCTTCTCGAAAATACAAAAATCATATAGCTTATTATTATAAAATGTATGTAGTTTGATAACGAATTAATATAATTGGTCAGCTGGCGGTGTTGCGCCGCGGCTCACTTAGCTAGTCTGGATATTTATCATGGAGGGAATCGATAGTGGCGAATTATATCTCTCACGATTTATATTACCCATCAGGAAATGGAGGTCAGTTCATCTTTATTTTCCCTGCAAGCGAGATGGTCGTTGTACTTACCGGCAGTAACTATAATTTTGTTTAGAGTGATCAACGGTTTGAAATCTTGACTGAATTCCTACTACATGCAATCAACTAGTTCGAATGAGCAAAAATACGTTTTTTATGAACCAATAAGAACCTGGGTCGCTCAATCGATCCTATTGAATAATAGACAAAAAACTATTCTCTTTCCATTAAATCAATCTGATAGCCATCAGGATCTTTGATAAACCTAATAACCTCTGATGCATCGGCTTTCATCGACCCTGGTAGATGAACCACATTAACACCTCTTAGTTGTAAACTGTTGAATCAGCTAGTGTGGCCGCAAAAGTCTTCTTTACTAACAGAATTTCGATCAGGTATTGTAAAATAGCCAGGCCCCTCTGTATTTTCTTATGGTGTGTTATATTAAGTTATTATTTTGCTGTTATTAAAGGGTTACTTGGTTTGAACTAGTTACCCGGATTAGAAATTTACTTGAGAAAGAGAAAAGCTTTGAGTGAACAACCTTTAAAAATATTATCTGACCTCGCAACTGAGGCGCATACGCGGATCCAACAGGACTTTGAGGATATTAATCCTGTTGTCGGTATCAGCAGAGGGATGCGTTCTATCGGTATTCCCGCAGATGCGATGACCATTGATTGCCTAAAAACGGGTAAACGCATCATCATCATTTTACATGATCATCAACCCGAAATTATTCAGTATCAATTTTCATTTAAATCACAAGATCCCGCTGACGAGTTTGAGACTTTACAATTTACGGATCTAACCGCTCAAATAATGTACAAGTGGATGAAGGACTATTTTTCAGTTGTGACCAATTAGAGTCAAAATTGGTAAAGCGATAGTCCCTTGATAGGAAATAGGCAAGTAATCGTAACTGCTTTGTCGGCAAAGGACTGATATTTATTACATTAGACGGGGAGAATAATACCCCCTTGGATTTTTCGACGCAGGCAAACTTCATGCAAAACCAACTCGAACCAACAGCCGTGGAAATTCGTCAAATGTTAGAATTGGCGACCGACAAAATAGTCGATTTCCTGAATAATATCGATAGGCCGGCAAAATACGACATGGACCAAGCCCGGGAGGAGGCGATTAGAGTATCAGAGCAATTACCGGAAACCGAGACTTCACTGGAACAAATTCTTGATAATTTGTTTCAGGATAAAATCCCCAATGCCTTACCAACCGCCCATCCGGGATTTATGGCATATATTCCTGGAGGTGGGATCGTTCATGCCGGATTGGCTGAGCTAATTGCCAAAGTCGCTAATCGTTATGTTGGCATCGATGCAACCGCACCATTTTTAAGTCAGATAGAGACCGATGTATTGAAATGGTTCTGTGATATGGTGGGTTTTCCGAGCACATCCGGTGGCACCTTAACGTCTGGAGGCTCCATCGCAAACTTAACCGCGGTAATTTGCGCACGTACTTTGCTCATGGGGGACGATTTTTCAAAAGGCACGGTTTACGCCAGTGGTTTTGTACACCATTCTATGTGGAAAGCATTTCACGCGGCGGGTATTGCCACTTCACAAATCCGCAATATTCCAGTGGACAATGAATACAGGTTGGATGTTAATAAATTGGAGCAGGCACTCAACCAGGACAAAGAAAAAGGATTTACACCATTAATGATCATTGCCACTGCCGGCAGCACCAATACCGGAACGGTGGACCCGCTGGTGGCTATATCGGAGATTAGCAAGAAATATGGTGCTTGGTATCATATCGATGCAGCTTACGGCGGATTTTTTACCTTAACGGATAGGGGTAAGAAAAAACTGCCCGGGATCGAATTGGCAGATTCCATAACATTAGATCCACACAAAGGGCTTTTCCTTCCCTATGGAACAGGGGCATTTATCGTTCGAAACAGAGCTAAACTAAGGCAGGTTTTCTCACACGACGCCGACTACATTCCGGACAAAATTTCCAGTCAGGCGTTATGGGATTTTTCTGAAATGTCGCTGGAACTCACCCGTCCTTTCAGAGGTTTGGCTGTTTGGCTTCCGTTTAAAATGTTGGGAGCAGAAGTGTTTAGAAAAACACTCGACGAAAAACTAGAATTAGCGAGTTACTTTTATCTACAACTGCTTCGAAGTGGACGATGGGAAATCATCGCTGCGCCGGAACTTTCACTGACCGTATTCAGGCACAATAATCCGCGACAATCCACGGATGACTTGAACCGCATTAATCAGCAGATTATTGAGTTTATTAATCAAAAAGGCCGAGTCAATCTTTCGGGTACCAAGATCAATAATAATTTTGTTATCCGCAATTGTATTTTGTCTTTTAGAACCCACCGGCAACATGTGGACTGGCTGCTTGAGGACCTCAATGAGGCTTGGTCATCTATTGTGGCCCATGTCTAAAAAGGAAATGCAAGATCTGGGTTTGAGATTAAGGGGGCAGGTAAAATGTGTAATACATCGGATAAAGCAAAACCTGGGCGAACCAAGTAGACTATTTGATTTTAGCTTACTTATATAAATGCTAGAATATCTCTCCTACTTCCAGCGCTAGTAAATCACTTTGATAAAAAT
>CAZOBX010000196.1:0-11699 GCA_964578045.1 uncultured Kangiella sp.
TATCCACTAAAACAGTCACACTGGCCTAATATTATCGATGAACGGTGTTTTACTAATCGTTATTAATTGGTAACTTAATTGTAATCAAAGGAGTGCTGACTTTTCTTATCCAAACCTGAGGTTAATTAGCATGTTTTCGCCACATTCTCGTCATCTCCGTGACATTTTTATAAGATAAGATACACTTATTGCCAGAAGTTAGTCCTGCCTGGTTTAGGTCGGTTAAAGCGCATGGGCTCAAATTAGCTCCTTATCATCCGATAATAAAAAGGAAAGGTCATGAAAGTTCGCTTGTTGGTTTCTCTGTTGTTTTTTTTTATTCTACTGTCTGGATGTAATGAGTCTGGTCAATCCAAAAGCGATAATCCTGCTAATTCGCAATCGACTAACATTGAATCTGACATTTCTGACGCTTCTGAGTTTGACCTTGAAAAACAAAAATCAGCCTATCGGCTAACCACGTTCGAAGTGTTGGATATCAATGAAAGTCCTTATGACAGTGGTCCTGCATTGGCGGTATCTTTTTCTGTACCGCTGGATTTGAGTAAAAACATCCAACAGAATCTTCAGGTTTTAGATGCAGAAAATAACATTGTTGCCGGAGCTTGGGTCGTTAACAACACCAGAACTCGCGCTTATTTTCAATATATTGAACCGGGGCAAACTTATCAGGTAATCATAGAATCCTCTATCTTCTCAATCAATTCTCAGCAGCTTGCGGCCGAAGTAAAAAAGCAGGTCAGCACTAATCGGTTAGAAGACAGTGTCAGATTTACCAATAAGGGCCAAATTCTTCCTTCAAAATTAACCCGAGGATTACCCGTTGAATCGGTCAATATCAAACAGGTGGACATTAATTTCCATCGTGTATTAGAAGATAAAATTCCACAGGTGATTAGCGAAAGGCTGAATGGCTATTCCTACTATGTCCGTGAAATCCCAGAATATTCTGAGCTGGCCTATACCGCTCGTTATACCCTGGATTATGAAAAAAATAAAAAACGAACGACGATACTACCGATCCATAAAATCAAAGAATTACAAAAGCCAGGGTTTTATATTGCGGTCATGAAACCAGCGGGAGAGTATCCTTACAATCAACAGGTCACTTCTTTTTACATATCCAATCTGGCTTTACATGTGACCAGTTTTAATGAGGAAAAGAATAACCAAATACAAGTTCACAGTTTAACCATCGAAGATGGTGAACCCTTGTCCAAGGTTGGATTAACCATTATTAATCAAAAAGGGAAAACCCTGTCAAAAGCCGTTACCGACGCGACTGGTAATCATCTTTTTAGTAATATTGATGACAATGCGATTATTATTGGGCGCATCGATAACGATTTTTCGGTGATCTCTCTGGCCTCTCCTGCGCTCGATCTGTCTGAGCAAATTAGCATTACCCGGCGTCAGCAGCAACAAGAGCTATTTTTATACGGGCCTCGGGATTTATACCGTCCGGGAGAAACGATTTATATTAATGGGATTTTGAGAGACCATGACGGTCAATCATTACCTCCAGTACCACTGCAAGCCAAATTGCTAAGACCCGATGGCCGGATTGCCCGCAGTTTTAGTTGGCACCCAGAATCAGTTGGTTTTTATACTAAGGAATTAGCGGTTAACAAAAACGACCCGACGGGCGAATGGACTTTAGAAGTCATTCATCCTGGCGGTTCCGAGTTTCGCTATCTATTTTCTGTCGAAGAGTTTCTACCGGAAAGAATGAAACTGTCTTTAACCAGTGAACAAGATGATTTTGTAGACCCAACCAGCGATATTCAAATCAGAGGGCAAGGTGATTATCTTTACGGCGCGCCAGCGGCTGGCAATCGCATTGCCTCACGTGTCACGGTTAAGCCCAATCATTTTCCACTGGAAAAACTGAAAGATTTTTATTTTGGCCGAGTGACTAACGATGACGATATTCAGGAAACCGAACTCGCCGATAAGCATCTGGACAAACAAGGAAAAGTTGATTGGTTATTGCCTAACCTCTGGGGCAGTGTGGTTTTTCCTACGGAAATTGTTTTTGAAGCCAGTTTGTTTGAATCCGGCGGGCGACCGGTTACCCGAAGAATCCGGCAAAATATTTGGGTCGGAGAAAGTCTGATCGGTTTACGACCTTTATATCAGGAGAAAATTGTTCAGCCATTTGGTATCGCTGAATTTGAGCTAATCAATGCGCATAAAGATGCTAGTTTGAAACCTATTGGCGTAATCGAAATCAGTCTGATACGGGAAGATACCGACTACTATTGGCGGGCAGGAGATCGCGGTTGGGATTACGGCACGACCCAAAAGGAGAGTCGTGTATACAGTCGAATTATAAAAGAAAGTAGTGACAGGATTAGCATTCAACTGCCGGTAGATTATGGTCGATATCGAATCGAAATAAAAAATTCTGATGGCAAACTAAGAAACAGTTATCAGTTTTTTGCGGGTTGGTATTGGGATGAAGATGGTGAATCCGGTGTCGCGGGTGCTCGCCCGGATAAGGTCAGAATTCAATTCGATCAAGAAAGTTATTCTGCCAGACAAACCGCTAAAGTGACATTAATTTCACCTCATCTAGGTAAAGCTTTGATCCGGGTAGAATCGAATACAATTTTATGGGAAAAACAGGTTGAACTGTCTTCGTTAGAGCAACAATTTGAGCTACCGATTTCCGCTAGTTGGTCGAGACACGATCTCTATTTAACCGCTATGGTCGTTGCACCGTCAGAGTCGGCAAGGCAAGGCAATTATCAGCTGCGCCAATTGCCCAAACGAGCTTTGGGCATTCAAGCTTTAATGCTCAACAGAAAAGATCGTCGCTTTGGTATATCCATTAAATCTCCCGAAGTGGTAGAGCCGGAGCAGACCATCAATATCCATTTGTCATTGGAAGATTTTTCAAACGCCACTGATAAGCCAGCTAGTGGTCAGCTAGTTAATGGTCAGACGGTTTGGGTGACTCTGGCCGCGGTTGATACTGGCGTGCTCAGTCTCTCGGGTTACAAAACGCCCGATCCATTTGATTGGTTTTATGGGCAACGCGCCTATCAAGGTAATATTAGAGATAGTTTTTCCCGTTTAATAAAAAATCAGAATGGCAAATCGGGAGTGCTTCGGTTTGGTGGTGATGCAGAACTCTCTCGTGGCGGCGAACAACCGGCCACGGATGTTCAAATCGTTTCGCTATTTTCCAAAGCGGTTCAGTTTGATAATAATGGACAAGCGGATATTCCGTTAGCCTTACCTAATTTTAATGGTGAACTGCGTTTAATGGCGGTGGCCTTTTCGGAACAACGATTTGCCAGCGCGGAAAATTTTATGAAAGTAAGGGCGCCGCTGGTGGCCCAGATGTCACTGCCCAGATTTCTTGCCAAAAAAGATCAAACAAAGATTGCGCTTGATTTACAAAATATGTCCGGAGAGGCGCAATCGTTAATTGCTAATATTCAATTTAGCGGTGCAATTAGCGCAACCAAACAATCTACTAGCATTGAGTTAAAGGACGGAGAACGACATACTCAACAAATCGATATTCTTGCCCAAGAGATCGGTGAAGGAAAAATTCGATTACAATTAACCGATGCCAAAGGAAAAGTGAAATTAACTCGCAACTGGTCGCTAAACGTTCGACCGGCTTACCCGGCAGAATTTGTTCGTCGTCGTAAAGTCCTGCAGCAGGGGGAAAATTTTAAACTATCGAATGCCTGGATTAAGGATTTTGATGCGGGTTCATTGCAGGCTAAACTCTCGCTGTCTGCCAGACCACCCTTAGATAGTGTTAGTCACTTACAAGGGTTATTGCAATATCCTTACGGTTGTTTAGAGCAGACTTCCAGTCGGGCCTGGCCGCTATTAAATTATCAATCATTTAGTCAACCGATAAAACTCGGCCAGCAAGGACAAAAAGTACTGGCCGAAAAAAACAAACATATTGACGCGGCTATTCAGCGGATCAATGGTATGCAAAAAAGTAACGGTAGCTTTGGACTGTGGAGTAATCAAAGTTCCGAGAGCCATTGGCTAACGGTTTATGCGCTGGATTTTTTACTGCAAGCTAAACAATCTGGATATTCGGTGCCACAATCCGTTTTGGACAAAGGTTTAAAACGAATAAAAAGTTATGTTCGGTCGACTCAGCCGAGTTATACCGAGCGCCGACATTATTCTGAATATGCCAAGCATTACGGCTTAGCCTTTCGAGCTTATGCTGCTTATTTGCTTTCAAAAAACGCCCAATTATCGTTAACAGAGATCCGCCAGATTTATAATAAATTGGCTCCCAAAGCAAAGTCCGGTTTGCCTCTGGCACATCTTGCCATTGCGTTTGAAAAGAGCGGTGATAACAATACTGCGAAGGAACTCTGGAATAAAGCCATTGGGTTCAAAGATTATAGCCTTCGATATTCAGGCGACTACGGTAGTCAATTGAGAGATACGGCATGGATAATGATGTTAGCCACAGAAAGCCAATTAAGCCCGGATTATCAGGATCTTATTTTTAGCGTCAATGACGAAATGTTATCCAAACAATGGTTTAGCACTCAAGAACGATTTGCCATTTATCGGCTTGCTTTAGCCCTCGATAAAGCGTCTCAACCGAAGTGGGCCGTTAGCATTACCTCGGTAGACGGTACCAAAAAATCAATTTCAAATCAAAAAGACTACAGCCAGTGGTTGACTGCACAGTTATTTAAACAGCAAACCAGTATTGAGTTAACTGAAGGTAAAAGCCTTTTCGTCGATCTACAGCTAGTGGGTTATCCGTTAAAAGCGCCTAAGCAGTTGAGTCAGGGGATCAGCAGTGAAAAACGTTATTACAACTTGCAAGGTAAACCGATTAAATTGGATAAAGTAAAAAGTGGTGACTACGTAGTAACCCGCATCGATGTTGCTAGTTCAAAACGAATTCCTGATGCGTTGCTGGTCGATCTATTGCCCGCCGGGTTTGAACTGGAGAATCCAGGATTAGAATTTTCGCAAGATATTTCAGAGATTAAAATAGAAGATTCCTATATTTACGAGTGGCACTATCAGTCAGAAATACTTCATCGTGAATATCGCGATGATCGGTATGTCGCGGCTATTTCGTTGGATAGACGTCAGTCTTCGGTAATCTTTTATCTGATGAGGGCAGTCAATCCCGGTAGTTATCAGATTCCACCGGTTCAGGTAGAAGATATGTATCGGCCTTATCTGAGAAGTTTATCCGCTTCGACGGCTCCTGTGACGGTAACGGAAAGATAATTTCTTTAGTTTTCATATTTTCGTAGGTTGGTGTTGAGCGTAGCGAAGCCCAACAAAGGGTTCGAATTTTTCTGCAATAGCTGTTGGGGTTTGTCCCTCACCACCAACCTACGGGTAGCAATATAATAATCGTGATGTTTAAAAGACTTATACAACCAATTTTTCTATTTACCATTATTCTGACCACAGGTTTTGTCTGTTTTTTATCGGTCGATTTTTTCTATCCAATGCCAAAGGCTGGCGACCTGAAGAAATTCTCTCAATTGGTGGTTGATAGAAATGGTCAACCGCTTCGCGCATTTGCCGACAAACAGGGCGTCTGGCGTTATCCGACCAAATACTCGCAGGTTTCGGAAAACTATCTGCAAGCGCTCATTAATTATGAAGACCGCGCATTCTGGCAACATCACGGGATTAATCCATTTTCACTATTTCGGGCGGTCGGCCAACTGGTGGTTAATGGTCGGGCGATTTCAGGCGGTTCTACCATTACTATGCAAGTGGCCAGAATACTGGAGCCCCACAGCAAAAGTGTACCGGGAAAGTTATGGCAAATGTTTCGCGCCTTTCAATTAGAGTTTTATTTAAACAAAAATGAAATCTTAGAGCTCTATTTAAATTACGCGCCATTTGGCGGACCCATCGAGGGTATTGAAGCGGCAACTTACACCTATCTGGGCAAGTCAGCTAAAGAAATGACCGATGCGGAAGCGGCATTGATGGCTGTACTACCCCAATCGCCGAGTCGCTTGCGTCCCGACCGGCACCTGCAAAGGGCCGAAAAAGCCCGCAATAAGGTACTCGATCGATTGCTATATTATCGAGTCTGGTCGGAAAAAAAGGTTAGTCAGGCGAAACAAGAATCAGTTTATGCCGAATTTAACAGTCGGCCTTTAATCGCCCCTTTGTTAGCCAGACGTCTCGCTAAACAATATCCCGAAAGACAAATCATTCGCAGCACCATCGATATAGATATTCAAATGCAAATGGCGGATCAGGTCAAAGCCTATTTGAATCGGTTTTCAGCATCCACATCAGCCTCTGCGTTGTTGATCGACAATCAAAGTCTGGAAGTCTTGGCCTATGTTGGCGCCGGGGATTTTGCCAATAAAAAGCGATTTGGACATATTGATATGAATCGGGCGATCCGTTCGCCTGGATCCACTTTAAAGCCGTTTATTTACGCAATGGCTATGGATAAACAGCTGATTCATTCGCAGTCATTGCTACAAGATGTACCGCTCAACTTCGGTCGCTATTCACCAAAAAACTTTACCCGACAATTTGCTGGACCGGTTAGTACGTCAAAGGCTCTTCAGCAGAGTCTGAATATACCAGCGGTTCAGGTGTTAAGTCATCTTGGTGCAGAAAACTTTGCCGGACAGCTTGAAAACGCTGGTTTAAAATTGTATTTTCCTAACCAGTCGAAGCCCAGTCTTTCGCTCGCGCTCGGCGGGGTTGGAGTCAAGCTGGAACAATTGATTGGGGCGTATCGTTCATTGGCGGCAGGCGGGTTATCCGGACGAATCAGATACCTGCAAGATTCAGTGAAACAGGAAACCTACCTGATTTCTGAGGAGTCTGCCTGGATTGTCGGGGATATTCTTTCAAAAGTCCCCCTATTAGCCAGTCGTGCGGTTTTTCATAATAAAGGGCTGATCCAAAGCAGCAATCGATGGGTTGCCCATAAAACCGGGACCAGTTATGGGCACAGAGATGCCTGGATGGTCGCGGTAACCGCCAAATACAGTTTAGCGGTGTGGATCGGTAAACCGGATGGTACGCCATCTCCTGGTGAGTTTGGCCGAAAAACAGCGGCCCCACTGGTGCGAAAAATACTTAATTCTCTATCTCAGCAAGATAGATTACGTCCCAAGCGACCGGCCCAGGTCAATTTACATGCTATTTGCTGGCCGCTTGGTACGCTCAAGACGAGTCAAAAGGCAGAACATTGTTTACAACAAAAAACCGCGTGGCTGATAGATAAGGTAGCGCCTAAAACCTTAAACCAACAAAGCGTCTGGCAAGCCAATCCGTTACCGATACAGGTGGATTCTGCTCTAAACCAGCGTGTGTATCCTTCTTGTTATGAAGCTGAGACAGTGCAAAAAAGCATTGCAGTCTGGCCAGCGAGGCTTGAGTTTTGGCTAGCGGATAAGTGGAGGTTGGAGAAAATATTACCTGAGCTGCATCAAAAATGTCGGAACAAAGTGGATATTAATCAACAGCTTATTGTATTGGGGTTAGACAATGGCAGTCGTATCAGTGCTCCACCAAACGCGACGGAGTCCTTCAAAATTAATTTGACGGTCTCGGGCGGGAAAGGGGAGATTACCTGGCTTAAAAATGGAGTATTCATCGGACAATCAAAAATAGGCGAGGGTTTTATCGTTTCAGATTTTCAACAGGGCCTTCAAAAAATCACGGTTTTTGATCAAAGCGGCAATAGTGGGCAAATTGAATTTATAGTACTCTGATTCGGATTTAACTGATTATTTTGACCTGAACTCGGGATATTTTAGCTTCAAGTGATTTTATTGACCTTTGGTCGGTTTTGAGTCATACGTAAATAAGCCAAACATTGGCAATGCATGTCTAATCTAGTAGTATCGAAGACTCTATATATCTCAAATTTAAATATACTTCAAAGCTAAGGTAATCTTAAGACAACAAAAGTGGAACAAAAACAAAAAAAGCCAACATCCTTTAGAGTTCAACTGACGATCATGATGATCAGTATTATTCTGATCACCCTGGCGATTGTCAGTGCCTTCCTTCAATTTAGTGTTAATCAAGATCTAGAAGAGAAGATCATTTTTTCTGCCAGGCAACAAGCCAAAATTATTGGTGCTGAAGCACTTCAGGCTATCATCTCTCATGACGATAAATCCGCCAATCAAATTATCCAACAATATTCTGCAACTGAGTCAGTTAAAGAGGCAGCAATTTTTCTCGCCGACAATAGTTTATTAGGCTTTTACTCACAATTGAAGGGTATGCCGTTACCGGTGATGGACCGTGGCAAGCCAATGGTAAAATCGGCCACAAATTTAATTATTTCCGAACCGGTGTACCGAGGTAAAGAGAAAGTTGGTTATCTCTATGTTGATTACGATTTAGCGGGTCTTTTAGCTCAAAAACCAAACGCTTTATGGTTTTTGATTTCGCTGGCAGTTTTTATGTTAGCCTTATCATTCATAGTGGCCGGATATTTTCAAAAATTGTTAACCCACCCTATTCGAAGTATGGTGCGGCACATTACTAATATGTACGAGTCTAAGAATTTCGATAAAAGATTATTGGCTAAGAGTGATGATGAAATTGGTCAGCTAATAAACGGATTTAATCAAGTGCTCGACGCGACACAGCATCGCGAAAACGAGCTCACCGCACGTGGTAAACAACTGCAAAAATTGGTGGATGTTAGAACCAAACAACTTTTCTTAAAAGCCCACTATGACTCGTTAACCGGTTTGCCAAACCGATATTTATTGGTTGACCGCCTGCATCAGGCGATATCTAAATCCGCCAGAAACAAATCAAACATTGCTTTGTTATTTTTGGACCTCGACAGATTCAAAATCATTAATGATAATTTTGGTCACCAAAATGGCGATCAGCTACTTAAGGAAGTCGCCAAACGACTCAAAAAAGTCGCCCGTGAAGGCGATACTGTCGCTAGACTTGGCGGAGATGAATTTGTATTTTTATTGGAACATTTGGCTCAGCCCAAAGATGCAGCTCGCTCTGCTCTGAGAATCATCGAGTGTTTTAGCAAACCTTTTCAATTGCAGGAACACGTTTTACATGTGTCTACCAGTATCGGCATTAGTGTTTACCCTGATGATGGTCAAGATCACAAGATTTTATTAAAAAACGCCGATGTCAGCATGTATCACGCAAAAAAGAAAGGACCCGGGAATTTTAGTTATTATTCGGAAGAAATGAATAATACTTCACTGAAAAGACTGGCCGTTGAGTCCAATTTGAGAACCGCTATTGAGAAGGGTGAGTTAAGTCTGGTTTATCAACCCCAAAAACGTCTAAAAGAAGAGGGATTTAGAAATGCCGAAGCTTTACTACGCTGGAATAATCCCGAACTCGGTAATGTTTCACCGGGAGTTTTTATTCCCGTCGCAGAGGAGACCGGTTTAATCAAAAAGATCGATTTATGGGTGATTTCTGAAGTTTGCAAACAAATAAGAAAATGGAGAAATCAAGGGCTTAGCGATTTAACGATTGCTATCAACGTCTCTGCTGGCCATTTAATCAGTAGTTCTTTATTGGAACATATTAAAACAGAAATTATCGTCAATCAGATTAAAGCCGAACAGTTAGAAATAGAAATTACCGAAGAAGTCTTTGTTGAACAGACCCAGCGGACCATTGAAAATTTAATAGCGATTAAGAAACTTGGCGCCCGGATCGCTATCGATGATTTTGGCACTGGTTATTCATCACTGCAATATCTACAGGATTTTCCTGTTGATACATTAAAACTGGATGGGATGTTTATCAAAACACTAGAAACTGATAGACGAAGTCAGGGTATTGTGCGTTCGACTATTATCTTAGCTCATAGTCTTGGCTTAGAACTCGTTGCTGAATGTGTTGAAGATCAATGGCAACTGGAATTCTTGGCGGTTAATCAATGTGATCTGGTTCAGGGATTTCTTTATAGTAAACCGGTTAATGCGCAGCAGTTATTTGATCTCTTTAAGTCTCCACTGCCAGAATTAACTCGCGATCAGGCAAGTTAACCTCAATTCGGGATAACCACAGCCATCCAGTACAACTATTTCACTGGCTAATTTACAACTAATCCTCATTGTTCTAGAATAACTTACTAAATATTAAGTTTTTTCGGGCTATTCTTATCCCGAGTTGAGGTTAAGTTAATCTAACAGAGTAAATAGTCGATTAGTTACTTAACCTGACAATCAATCTCTCCATCAGAAAGCATGATCGAAATATTTTGTTGACTCGATACTTGACTGATTTTAGTGATCACTTGCATGCTTTTTTTATCTCGGGTAATACTGTAGCCACGGCCAAGGGTTGATAACGGGCTTAAAGTGTTTAAGTTGTTTGCGGCAATTACCAGTCGATTTTTCTGTTGTTGTAGAATTTGCCGCAATGAATTTCTAAGTTTGTATTCTAATACTTCCAATTGGTGCTTATTTCTGATTAATTTTTCTTTCGGATGAAAATGGGCGAGTTTTTGTGATAATCGCTCCAATCGATTTTTGTTGTTCTTTAAGGAATTTAGAAAGGCTTCTTTGAGTTTATTTTTATTACTTTCTAACTGGCGATTTGCTTGTAAAATCGAATGTTCCGGATCTTTAAGTTTTAACCGGGCAATATTTAGTCGGGTTTGTAACTGGTAGATTTTGCTACTAATACAGTTATTCAGATCTTGATTATAAATATCTAATTTTTGCCATAGACTTTGTTGGTCCGGGGCAACCAGTTCAGCGGCAGCTGAAGGCGTTGCGGCGCGAAGATCTGCCACCAACTCAGTGATCGTTACATCAACTTCATGGCCGATAGCGGCAACGATGGGAATACTGCATGCGGATATTTCGTAAGCTAGTTGTTCATCATTAAAACTCCAAAGATCTTCCAGCGATCCACCTCCACGAGTCATAAGTAATACATCACACTCGTTTCTTTGTTGCGCTTTTTGCAGAGCGTATCGGATATTTTCGGCGGCGTTCTTACCTTGCACTTGAGTGGGATAAATAATGATAGGGATCATTGGACAACGACGTTCTAGTACGGTTATTACATCATGAACGGCGGCGCCTGTAGGTGATGTAATCACACCTATTGCCTTTGGCAGGAAAGGAAGCGGTTTTTTGTTATCAGCCGAGAATAGCCCGAGAGCTTCAAGATTCTTGACCAGAGCATTTAGTTTTTGTTGTAGGTTTCCCAGCCCGGCAGGCTCCATGTAATCAGCAATCATCTGGTAATCGCCGCGAGCCTCATATAGGCTGACTTTGCCTTTGATGATGACTTTATCTCCTTCCTGAGGAGAAAGATTAATGAGTCGATTTTTAAATTTGAAGATTGCACATTTAATTTGGGCACTATTATCTTTCAAGGTGAAATACCAATGTCCGGATGCTGCTTGAATAAAATTAGAGATTTCACCTTCTAGCCAAATAGTCCCTAGCTCAGATTCCATTAACTGCTTTGCTTTGCGGTTAAGCTGACTGACTGTAAGCACCTGCCGCCGAGTATTTTGGTTTATTTGTTGGGGTTGGAGAAAAGGTTTTCGCATAGTGAGGCAAACTCTTGGGTTTTGTTAGAGCTCCCATTTATTAAAGGGAGTGATAATTCTAGCTAGCTTAAGAAAAATGGTTTAATGGATAATATACCCATTCCACCTCAAGATGCCCGATTCAGCAAGGCTAGAAACAGCCATATTTGAGGCAAGGAATTTTAGGGCTAGT
>CAZOBX010000197.1:0-2413 GCA_964578045.1 uncultured Kangiella sp.
GGATTGGGACAAACACCAATGATAATCTCACCTCCCATTTTAACTACGGGTTTATTATCGCTTGTTTAGCCTTAAGGGCGGTTAGCTAAGTTATCTTTTGGAATAGACCGATAGAGAAACTGCTCAAAAATAAATAGAATACCTCATAGGCTTTTTTATGATTTTTTTTATCCTCGTATTATTATTAGCTATAACCTCAAATCAGAAATTCACCTTTTATTACATAGGAGTTTGGTTCTAATAATTTTGGCTGTGAGCGGGATTCTTATCCGAAAAGAAGGTACAATCGGAGATATCAAAGAAAACGGATAACCCGCCAATAACATGTCTAGTTTCGATATCAAAGCCCTCGAATCCTGCTTTAATCATCAGACGATCAAAGGATCCTTCGAGTGTCTATATTATTCTTTGGGCTTTATTACAGCGATGGCCTCCAGTCCTGATGAAATACAACCATCAGAATGGATTGAACAGCTAGTCATTACTGAGGACAAAGTTCCCCAATTTGATAACGAAGACCAAGTTAAAGTTTTCACCACCAATCTGATTACCTGGTGGAGTCAGTGTAATCAGCTTTTTGATCACGGCGGCACGATAAACTTACCGACAAAAATAGGATTAACCCCAAGTGGTAAAGCCAATAAGGCTTTGATAGAATTTTCTAATGGTTATTTAGACGGTTTTGATTGGTTATTTGAAACCTGGCAAGCGGTTTTGCCAGACGATAATCCAGAAGCGCACCGAACCTTATCCGTTCTCAATTTTATTCTGGCCAGGTTTATTGATGAAAAAAGCATGGCCAAGTCAGAACCAGAATTGTACCGACAATTACCAGACACAAAGGGATGTTTTAAAGTTCTGCCTAATATTCTCTCTGGAGTTGGCATGTTAGGTCAGGATTTAGCCTTGAGTGATGATGAACTTGATGATTTAATGCTGTCTGAGGCTGAATCGCAAATAGACGGATCAAGCATAACCACGAAACCTTTCAAGAATATCTACCGCAGTGTAGGTAGAAACGATGATTGCCCTTGCGGAAGTGGCAAGAAATTTAAAAAATGTTGCCTGCATTAGCAGTGCTTTGTAGATGAATTTTTTTATTAAGGATTAAAGAAATAATGTCATACTTAAGATTATTAGTCATAGTTTTAGCGGCGGTCATCTCCGGTTGCCTGCAGCAAGAAACGACTAGTTCCATCGAAAAAGCCCCTGAAACCACTAAGATCCATACTCTCAAAAAAAGCACCAAACAGGAAGATAATATGAAAAGTCCTTCCAAATTCACACACCAAGGAACCATCCACTACATCGCTATAGAAGGTGGATTTTACGGTATAATTACCGACAAAGGTGAAAAGTTGTTGCCATTAAACCTCAACAAACAATACATGAAACACGGTACAATTATAAGTTTTTCAGGTAGTTACGAAAAAGATGTGATGACTATTCAGCAATGGGGTAACCCCTACAAACTGGATGATGTACATGTAATTAGTGAAGGCGATAATTCAAAAAATCCCGAAATGTAGGATTATTCAAACAATTCCTGTGTTTGAGTACCAGCGACTTTTAAGCCGAAATGCTGATAAGCTGATTGAGTAGCGACGCGGCCTTGCGGTGTTCGATGAATATAGCCTTGTTGGATCAAAAAAGGCTCTAACACATCTTCAATCGTATCTCTCTCTTCACTGATAGCGGCAGCTAAAGAACTGAGACCCACCGGGCCACCATCAAACTTTTCAATAATAGCCAACAATAGCTTTCTATCCATATTATCGAAGCCTTTGTTATCCACATCAAGTAAGTTCAGGGCCATATCAGCTATGTTCTCGTTAATAGCTCCGTCTGCTTTTACCTCTGCATAATCTCGGACCCGTCGAAGTAAACGATTGGCGATACGCGGCGTTCCTCGAGAGCGTCTGGCAATTTCCTTGGCGCCTCTATTATCAATCGGTAAACCAACAATTCCAGCAGACCGTTCAATAATGGTGGTTAATTCCTCAACATCGTAAAATTCCAATCGTTGCACAATGCCAAAACGATCTCTTAGTGGGCTAGTTAATAGCCCAGCCCGGGTCGTTGCACCAACCAAGGTAAAGGCAGGTAGATCTAACTTGATGGATCGCGCTGCAGGACCTTCGCCAATCATTATGTCCAATTGATAATCTTCCATGGCCGGATAAAGAATCTCTTCGACCACCGGACTCAGACGATGAATTTCATCGATGAATAACACATCATTTTCTTCCAGGTTAGTCAGCAGAGCCGCTAAATCACCGGCTTTTTCTAATATGGGGCCCGATGTATGGCGGATATTAACCCCCATTTCAGTTGCTACAATATTGGCCAGCGTAGTCTTACCCAGACCCGGAGGCCCAAAAATAAGCACATGGTCAAGTGCATCTTGGCGTTT
>CAZOBX010000197.1:2423-11583 GCA_964578045.1 uncultured Kangiella sp.
AATATCCATTTGTGCATGAACTTTTTTTTGGCCAATATAATCAGCCAGCGTTTTCGGTCGAATAGCCCGGTCTATATGCTCTTCAGAGCCCTGATTAGTAGCGCTTATAATACGATCGGTTTCAATCATTATTGAACTTAATGCTTTATAGGTGTCTGTCTGAGTAGTATTCTACCTATAAATGGGTGGATAGTGAAAGGTAATTCTCTACTTTTTAATGCTTAATGGCTTACCCTGTATCCCTGCATAGAAAACTATTATTTCTGCAGGCTCGTTACCTTCATTCCTTCCGTAATGCCATTTATTCACAACTTCGACAATCGTATCACCCGCTTTCAAGTGTAATGTCTTATCATCTTCTGCCACTACAGTTAATTCCCCACTTAATAATACCCCGGCATTTATCATAGAATGTTTGTGCAAAGGTAATTCAGTACCAGCAGGAATGACGATTCTTAATATTGAAATCTCTGGTTTTCCTTTTGCATAGCTTGGTAATTCTTCGCCGTCCCAGCTTGAAATCGTTTTTGTCAATACTTCGACTTCGATCTTATTGGTATCTTTTGCGTAAGCAAAACACAGCGGTAAAAACGATAAACAAATTCCACAGATTATGCTTTTCATTTTATCCTTCTATTGGTTAATTTTGTATTTATTGCTAAATTGAGACGGACGAATTTCTCAAAATGGATTAATCGAGCATCAAAAACTTTTGCACACTTTCGATATAATCTGCATACAAAGAGATATCATTATGACCAGCACCAGAAACAATGACTTTTGTCAGTAAACTAGAGTCAAATTGAGTCGCCAAGGCTTCGCTTCTCTCTCTAACAATGATCTGATCTTTTTCAGCAATAAGAATCAGGGTTTTTGCGGTTATTTTATGGGCTCGCTCCGCTGACAAATATTTATCCTTAGTTAAAATTGCTACAGGCAAAAAAGGATAAAAACCTTTAGCAACATTTTCGATACTATCGAAAGGCGTTGCTAATACTAATTTGTCAATATCTCGATTAGCCGCCACAAAAGTTGCGACCCCGGTTCCCAAACTCCGTCCCATTAAAGTAATACTCTCATAGTTTTTCTTTAACACATCATAAATATGCAGAGCATCAGCATAAAGCGCTTCTTCAGAAGGAGTACCTTTATTATTTCCATAACCTCTGTAGGGAATCAAATATATAGTATGTTGTGGTGCGACTTGCTCAAAAAAACCAATATTGTTTTCAATCGCGCTGGCGTTACCGCCATAATAAAGCAGTAATTGTTTTTGCCCTGGATTTAGCACCCAACCTGTCAACTTCTGCCCTCTGTTATCAAAGGTCGTGGTTATCTCGTTGGCATAACCTGCGGGTTGAGGAAAATAAAGAAATGACCGTTGAAAAATATAAAATAATAAACAAATAGCTAGATAGCCAAAAATAATAAAACCAATAAAAATTTTCATTTAAAACCTAAACCTTAAAAGTTTGTGTTATTACCAGGAGCTTGCAATGCAGCAAAATCCAAAGCACTGGGTGGGGCAAGCTTTGTCCCGAAGAGTGAGTGATGGCTTTTAAATATAATCGTGCTAAAATTTTAGAGATTGCCGCGCTACGCTCGCAATGACAGCATTCGTTTAACTGAATAATTAGAAAAACGAGCGTAATTCCAGAAATATCCGCTTTGTATTATTGGCCTGCAATTCTTCATCAAAATAACTAAGCTGGACAAAAGTATCTTCGCTTATGCCATAAAGAACCTGAAACTCGGTAACCGGTCATCCATGTGCCGATATTTCCATAAACTGATACACCGAAGGAAAAACTTTCATTTATGGGGGCGTTAAGTTCCAACCATAAAAAGAGCCGACTTCGTTCCAAATCCTCTCGTCCGCCAGGTAAACCTGAGGTGTTTTCACTTACCAACAGCACTTCGCCCTCAAGCTCTCCAATCGTTTCATGTTCCCAGGTATCGGCAAGTAACGAACAACCATAGAGTCCGAACTATACAACAAATGTTTTGGTTAAATTGATCATGCGTGCAATTTCCCAAGGTCGATAAGCAAGTGCTTAATATCCGAGTATCGTTCGGACGGTTTCTTCTGCAGACATTTTAGAATTATCACTTCTAATTCCCATGGAATTTCTGCCCAGAATTCTGATGGTTTGATTGGTTGGTCTTTTACATGGGCTAAACAAATTTGTTTAACGTTATCCCCCTGGATCGGTAATTTGCCAGTAAATATTTCATTGATCAAAATACCGAGTGAATAAATATCAGAAGCAATGCCAAGTTCTGCACCTTGGATTTGCTCAGGCGATGCATAACTCGGCGTGCCGACAAATAAGCCTTCATCTAATTTATCCATGTCCGATTTCTTGATCGTTCTTGCTATGCCAAAATCCATTAATTTCAAATTACCGCTGGGTTCCAGGATAACGTTTTCGGCTTTTATATCTCTGTGCAATATGCCTAATTCATGCACACAGGCAATACCATCACACAATTGTCTGGTAACTCTTAATGCGGCCGAATAAGGTAATTTCCCCGAGTTGTCGATCAGGTATCGAAGCGTCATACCTCGAACGTACTCCATTGACAGAAAGGGAGTATCGTCAACTTTGCCTAAATCGTAAGTGCGCAATATATTAGGGTGAGTGACCCGTCTGGCCAACTTTATTTCACTGCGTAGTCTCTCCAGATGCTCTTCATCTTCGGCAATTTCTTTTCTTAGTATTTTGATCGCGACGGGTTCATTTAAATCATGGTCCATCGCCTTAAATACCAACCCCATGCTGCCTTTTCCTAAAGATGAAATAATTTCGTATCGCTCGGCAAATACACTACCGGTGGCGAGTTCAAAATTAGATTGCCTCCTGATATTTGAAGACATTAAGGTCTGGCGTACTTGAGTTTGTTCTGGAGACAGAGGGATTAAATAATCTCTTGCTGCTTTTAGATCTAGGCAACACAAGGTTTTTCCAGATACTCGGCCTTTAAACGCCTTGATGGCTATGCCATCTTCCTTTAACGGTCCTTTTAGCCCTTGATAAACTTCGTTGGTTGCCAGAATAGTATTCATCACTGCTTCTTCGAGTAGCCGTATGACTTGCCGAACAGGCTTTCCAATGATAACCCGCTGCCAGGAATAATTAGCAACCACATTGCCAATGACACACTGGCCTTTTGCCAAACCATACTTGGCACCAACCGAATCAGTATTCATTTGCCGATCAGCAAAATTCTTATCGATTGCACCCGCGGCTGAGTAAGTCGTTTGCTGGCCATTCTTTATTTGATCGGTCGGAAAAGCTGCGATAAACAATCCATTGCCTAACCGAATTAACAAACCACCCAGGTTTTCAATTTGTGCAACGATAATGTCATTAATCATCTGCAACTCATGCAGCGTATCCTTAGGATTTTTGTCGAGAGAAATCATGCCATTCACATCAATGGCTAATAGCGAATAGTCTTGGTTGGTAACCGGGAGCTTCTGGCTTGAATCGACCTTAGGTGAGCTTGTTTTTTCTTCCGGTAAAATTTTAGAAAGTTCGCTAATATAATTTTGCATATCCTGCTTATCGCGTAAATCACTTAACAAACTGTCAATTGAATTAGATAACTCAGCGAGTTCATCTTTGCCTGATAAACCGACATGGGTGGCAAAATTCCCTTTCGCCGCAGACTTGGCCGCTTCTGCTAATCGTTTAATTGGCGTTAAAATTCCTGAAGTTAAGAATAGAGACATAATAATTGAAATAGCGATGGCGATAATGGCAGCAAACAAAGTGATATTAAATATGCGGTTATAGCCTTCCATATATTTGCTTTCGGATGAAAATATTATGAAAAGAGGTTGTTGTTGATTTTCTTCTTCTGCTAACGGCACCGATTGAACCGACCAGATTTGATCTTGCAACTCGATTTTCAATTTCCCAAAAGAATCATCGGCAGCTAACATCACTGGCCGTTTTTCGTTTAACAAGGCTAGAACTCTTTCCGTTTGAGGGATACTTAAGGTTGAAGCAACGTTGATTAGCTGATCTTTTTTGGCGATCAGAAATAAGGTATCGCCACCACCTACTTGCTTCATTTCGTTGGCCAGACTCTTATCGATCTCCAACCCCGCGATAACAAAACCGATTAAATCATAATCCAAAGATATTGGCATTATTGCCGCCTGATACATTCGTTCATTTTCTAACCAGATACCTGTCGACTCGGTAAGCTCTTCGATCACCGGAGCGACAAAATTCTTATTAGAAAAATCCCGTCCTGTCATCGCTGGATTAGCAGAATGAACTATGACCTTGCCTTCCGGATCGAGTAGAATAATAAAATCCAATTGAGAATCTTCTTTACGCTCTGTTAACAGATCCTCAATGGAAGCCAGATCTTTTTCTTCTCCTTCGGGTGTATCCACCGCTTCGGCAACATAGGCTGAAAAATTAGGGTCGCTAGCAAAGCCGTCTAACACAATCAATAATTCACGGTCATTGAGATCCCTGAAATAATTTTGCAGAGCCAGACTGTTATTAATGGATTCACTAACGCTTCGGTCAGCAACCTCTCGTCCTACCTGGTAGGTTGTAGTAACGATTGAACCAAGCGCAGCTACCAGCAAAAGACTGGTCATTAAGAAAACTCTTAATCGCAAAGATAAACGAAATCCATTTTTTTCCATAGTTAATATTTCCTTCTTCGACGCTTCTTTTTATAGCTTTTTCCTGTTTTATTTTTATGTTCAGGAATGCGCCGCTTTGTAATCGCCAACTCGATCGCCAGTGGTTCGATATACGGTAATTCAATTTTTTTCAGAAATTTTTTGGCTCTTTCATGCCAAACATAAAGTTTGCCTTTTCCTGAAGGCAAGTCCGATAGTTGAAAATTTCCATTAGAGTCGACCTTGGTATAAAAAGGTGTATCAAGCACCAAAACATAAGCCACCATATGATAATGAACATTACAAAATATTCTTACCACACCGGCACTGTTAAATTGATGAATCTTGCCTTCACTTTTTCCGTAAAGGCCTAAATCAAACTGATTCGAACGAGAAGGAGAAAAAGCATTGTGCAAGATACTATCATGATTTGAAATTTGAATTTCAGTGCCTAAAGGGATCGCAGAGACTCGCGGGTGGTACGCTTTGTTTTTCATTTTGATGGAGTATGGCGCTGATAGAGGTGTATATTTGGGAGTGATTTCTGGCTCAAAATAAACAATCACGTCACTTATATTAGCTTTAGATGCTTGCTTACCCACCAATTCAATACGGCCTGTAATGCTTTGTCCGGCAATATTTTCTGCTTGAGATAGACTTGAAAAGCATACCAGAAAGACAAGCGACAGCTGTATTATGGCTTTATTTTTCTTATTAATAAAAGTCATCATTAATCACCAGTGTACCCTAACTTTGCTATTGTTCAACCGATTAATCCCAGCTCACAGTTCGATCACTTGCCCGCGTAGCGCGGCAAGTCGTGCTAGCAATTTATTTTGCGCTGTAAAAGGGATATTTTCATCCTGCATAGAATAGATAAATAAAGTAACGAAATGGTCAAACTCCGCTTTAGTAACGTACATTTCAGCATGAATATCGACCATTTCCGCTCCTTGATATTCACACCCTCCTTGGCTGATCTGACAAACGAAATCGGTTAGATTTTTTTTCAATTCCTTATCATCGACGTCGACAAAGAGCTCAGCTAATTTTTCATCCCGGTGTAATCGTACCACCATTCGCTGAATGACTGATTTTATTGCTGCTTGTCCGCCTAATTGTTGATAGAGAGATTGTTTATTCGATGTTTTCGACTGACAGCTGAGCAAAACTAACACAATGATAGCTAACAGCACAAATCGGCATTTGGCTGTATGTTGCTTAAAATAATTTACGATGTTCATCAGTTAGCCTTGTCATTTAAAAGGTCGCCTGCAAGGACAAATAAACACCTTGCTGATTTGCTAATCCAGCGATGCTGCCCAAATCAACCCAGGCCAAAGTGCCACTTAAAGATTTGTCATAAAACCAGGCCAGATAAAAATCTTGCCAGTGCTGTTCCGTAGCAAAACTAAGATTGTCGGGTTTTTGGCGAAATTCATATCCTATTACCAAGTCTCTGCTTAACAACAAACTGGTATTGACTTCCCACATGGTTTGACGGCCGGAAGATAAATCACCACCAAAGCCTAATAATCCCAATTGATTGGCTTCTGTTGATCTAAGAGTAATATTGGTCAATATCGGAAAACCTGAAATTCCCTCCAGCCAGAGTTTACTAGCCGCTAAATAGATATCAGTGCCGGAAGAGTCTGTCGCACCGACCAAACCGGGAATCGTGAAATCATCCACTTTTTTATATTGAGCCCCCAGGCTGATCTGCGGAGAGGAGGAATAAATAAGATCGCCAAATAGTTTGACTTTTAGTCCGACAATGTTTTGTTTCAGTTCATTTGAAGGCAAGCCTAATCCTGCCTGCAGCGGCCCTAGATCAAAGGATTGTTTTGCGAATGAAATCTCATAGCGATTATTAAAACCAAGGGCCAACCCGTGAACGTTTAGGGTAAAATCGTCTGTTGATACCTGACTAGTGACAGCGGTAAACCCAATCTCATCTTCCTGAGCATAGCTTGCGATCACCGCCCAGGGAACAATTCCGCCGCCAGCAGAACCCTCTATCTGGGTCACTCCGCCAGTGGCAATTATTTTAGAATCTTCAGCACAAATCTTCGTCGCCGAGAATATCCAGATAATTGATATTTTTCCCGCCAACTTAGTTCCTTTTATTTTTTTAGTTTTTTATCTTTGCCCGTCACTCGCAGCCCAACATTAGTAGCGATCTTTTATCACATATTCTTCAAGGCTAAACGGATCAAACTGGCTGCAGGTAAACTATCGTCACCAATTTTACTGATTGCCTGACTGGCGCTCTGCTGTTTATAACCGAGGGCGACTAACCCGCTGATCGCTTCTTGAATATTACCACTTGCTAGTTTAGACACAGAAATTTGAGGATTGTTACTTTGATCAGGTCCTTCTATTTGCCAATCCTTCAACTTATCCTTCATTTCAATAATTAAACGCTCCGCAGTTTTCTTACCAACACCAGGAATTTTAACCAGACCATTGGCATCGCCATTGTGTACTGTTTGCACAAATTCCATGGCATTCATGGCCGATAAAATGGCTAATGCAAGTTTTGGCCCCACCCCATTGATTTTTATTAACGCTCGAAAAAGTGTTCGTTCTTCTAAACTGAAAAATGCGAATAAAGTATGGGCGTTTTCGCTTACCGATAGATGAGTATGCAGAACCGCTTTTTGACCGAGTTCGGGTAGATTATAGATGGTATTCATTGGCGCCTGACATTCATAACCGACACCATTAACATCCAACAATATAAAAGGTGGTTGTTTTTCTAATAATATTCCGTTTAATCGACCGATCATATTTTTCTCGTATTGATGAAGTAGTGAAAAAAGACAAAAATACTATTCACCACAGAGGCAAAGCTTGCCTCTGTGGTGAAAACTGTTTTATCTTTTGTCTTTTGTTTTTTATCTTAACCGGCCCCGTTTGACTTTCTTAGCCCCAGCTTGAAACAAAGCGCTCTGCATCGCATGCCCATGGCAAATAGCTACCGCTAATCCATCGGCGGCATCTGCCTGAGGAATGGCACTTAAGCCCAATAAACTAGTCACCATATGTTGGACTTGCGTTTTATCCGCCGCGCCAGTGCCCACCACCGCTTGTTTAATTTGACGGGCGGAATATTCCGCGACGACTAAGGCATGTTGAGCCATAGCCACCATCGCGGCGCCACGTGCCTGACCTAGCTTTAGCGCGGAATCAGCATTTTTTGACATAAAAACTTGTTCAATGGCCGCTTCATCGGGTTTATATTGTTGGACCACTTCGGAAATACAGTCGAATATTTGATTCAGTCTATCAGAAAGGATACCTTCTTTAATACGAATACAGCCGCTGGCAAGGTATTCGATTTTACGCCCATTCATTTTGACCACACCGAAACCGGTGATACGTGAACCAGGATCGATGCCTAAGATTATCGACATGAAAAACACAACTGTGGATTGCAGGTTACAATCCGCGAGCAAAAACACAGTTCTTCGCTCCTCACTCCTCGCGGCTGAAAGCCAAATCCCTTACAATAGTTCATAGGCTTCTGCTGGAATTTCGGCATTACTAAACACGTTTTGGGTATCGTCCAAATCGTCCAAAGCGTCGATTAACCTCAGCGCTTTGACCGCGGTATCGACATCCAGTTCTGCGTGAGTGGCTGGTATCATCGCCACTTCACCAGCTTCGGCTTTT
Organism: uncultured Kangiella sp.; assembly: GCA_964578045.1. Lineage (GTDB taxonomy): Bacteria > Pseudomonadota > Gammaproteobacteria > Enterobacterales > Kangiellaceae. The sequence goes on from CAZOBX010000197.1 coordinate 10,750, forward strand.
AGACCTTTATTTTCCAACGCCTCTTTGACCAAGATGAATTCTGAAGGGCTGGTTAAAACTTCGAAAGAGCCATCATCATGATTAATAATATCTTCTGCGCCCGCTTCGAGAGCTTCTTCCATTAGTAAATCTTCATCAACTTGATCAGAAAAAATAATTTGGCCTTGCTTCTCAAACAAATAAGCTACTGAGCCCGAGGTGGCTAATTCGCAGCCTGCTCTAGTGAACGCATGACGAACTTCAGCCACTGTTCGATTCTTATTATCGGTCAGGCATTCGACTAATATCGCTACACCACCCGGACCATAACCTTCGTAAGTCAGTTCATCGTATTGATCACCGTCGGCATTGCCAGCGCCACGAGCGATGGCTTTTTCTACTGTGTCTCGCTTCATATTGGCACCGAGTGCTTTGTCGATCACCACTCTCAATGATGGATTATCTTCAGGATTCGGTCCGCCAGATTTAGCCGCAACCACAATTTCTCTGATGATCTTAGTAAAGATCTTGCCGCGCTTAGCGTCTTGGGCAGCTTTTCTATGTTTTATATTGGCCCATTTACTGTGTCCTGCCATTGGTATTCTCCAATTTGGTCAAGCTTGCATTTGATTGTGCGTAGGTTGCGGGTGACGAAGGAACCCCAACATTATAGTTTGAGTTTGACATCGCCCGTTGGGATTCGCAAGTTCACTCTCTTATGCATCCATGCATTCGCGAAATAGGCGCTTCCTTGCTCAAAACCCGCATATACCTACTTAGAACTTAGCGCTTAGAACCCTGTACCTCGACACAGGGATTTTGACTAGTTCAGCCAGTCGAGAAATAGGCCAGAAC
>CAZOBX010000198.1:0-11442 GCA_964578045.1 uncultured Kangiella sp.
AGTTTAAAGTATGGATGACAAAGACCTCCTCCGCGTTAGCGGCTTCGTTCAACAAGGCGCTCAAGCAAGGACGCCGTAAACGGCACCACCTAGCTTGGGGTTATGTGGTGACGTACTCAGAAGACTCTAACAGCCGGAGACTGGTGCAAAGGAGACGCTCAGAATCTGATTTTCGAGTGCCGCTAAGCGCGCTAAAGCAGACCTAGAATTCCTATGTCAGCAGCAACAAACGATAAAGGCAAATATAATGAGGTCGACTCATTACTATTTACTATGTAAGCGCACAACTAGACGGTGCGCCTAGCTATAATCGAAGTCTAGCTGTACATTCCAAGGCAATAAGTCGGTTACATCATCATTCTTTTGATGGTTTGGCAGTTTTTTGAACAGGTACTGGAAATAATAATAGGGGTTGGTGCGAATGGCTGCTTTGAGTAAAATAGCAGTTAAATATCAGGTTACCTCGACGGTCCACTTTGTTGCAGAAGTTGCCTGCCGAGAAAATACACTCTATGACTGTAATGGGTCAGCTAGAGACGGTCATTCGTTTTTCGAAAATATCCGTTTCAGACAAAAAAATGAAAAATATTAATTTCACCAACCGGCCAAAAGCGGACTCTTTTAACAATCTATATTGGGCAAAAATGTTCCATTAGTCGACAGTCATAAATTATTGGATGAAAAAATTAAATTCGCTATAATGGTCACTCATCTGCGTTGATTACTTGTGAAAAAACCACAATAAAATTTCCCCCCTCGATTCCGGTTCAATAATTATGAACATAGTTCCGCTCAGGTGAAGTGGCTAACATAAAAAGCTAAATGTAGGGAAAGTCCAATTATAATAAGGGTTTTGTCTATAGCATCTAGTTGTAGCGAATTACGAAGGCGAGAACCCACAATACTGTTGTATGTGTACATAATCTCACCTGCCTCAACCTTAACAAGAAATTGACGAGTCTGCTCATATTTTGTCGAGAAAAAGAGTGATAAGCCCAGTGCATACGAGAAAAGAATTCCCTCGGCAATTAGCAAATATATTGCCAATTCTTTCTGTTGGCTAAGCGACAAAATCCATCCGAAAATTGCAAGACAAATAGGTATCGTTATAGACAGAACGGCCAGTCTAGTTGAACTGTAATGACGAAGCATATTGCCCGCTTCGCTATAGGTCGCAATTTGTTGTGCTGACCACTTGTTTATTGTTGGCGAATGTTGTTTCGACATAATGAAAAAGGTCCTCAAATGTTAATATGTTACTCGCGTCCTCGTCAAGTATTTCGATATTATAAAGTTGTTCGATGAGTATAATGAATTCTACAGTCGATAGAGAGTCAAAATGTGCTCTCAAAACAATGCGATTTGTCAATTCTTCAACAGATTGTTCGATGGCGAGAGCAGTAGCTATGGATAACTCAGAGAACACATTAATTACTAAATGCGATTCATATTGAGAATGCAAATCCTTGATTATATTTATAGTCTCATCGTCCATATTCTTTACAGAATTACGAACTTTTTCTAAACTAGGAACTTGGCCACGACTTCCTTTTCCAAATAGCAGTTGAAAAATAAGCCACGCAAAAAACCCAAGCGAAATCGTGATGATGAAATATGTAAAAGTTTGATCCATAATTATTTAGCGTTGGAAATTTCCTAAATAGCTCGTTTCTCTTTCAAAGGAATTCTTTGTTTTTCTTTTTTACCCACAGCACTCCCCTGTAAATGGAACACTTTTTTGCATGGCGAAAAATTTATTAATTACAGCAAACCCAACGGATATTCCAGTAAAACGCCACTGTAATTTATCAACAAGTTAGCGTATTTTTGTTAGCAGGGCAAGCATATTCAAAAAAATTACTGCGTGTAAATGGGCAACTCAAAAAGTAGAATGCTTTTAAAAAAACGAGGTTTTATCGAGTATTTTGAGCGTAGTAAATACATTTTAACAAAACATAAGTGCTTAATTTGGCTCAACATTACAAGAAATCACTAAATGAATGTCTGCTATGCCACTTGTTTTGACTCTAAAAAGCAACACTCTCTGACCCAAAAGGGTCATTTTGAGTCAATCGGTGAATACCGTCAGACTTCCGCTTTAAAATATTTTGCGACCTACACGAACACCGATACCAAAAGTAGGAGTCATTACAAGAGATCAATATATCCTGCGGATCGTTCATGGAAAACTGGGTTAGGCGATCAACTCAAACCAGCAGAATCGATTAAAATCATCGAACCCACAATTACACCAAAGCTAAATACTAAAAAGCGAACCATTCAGTTCGCTTTTCAATTTTGGTTTCCTGATAACTCAGCCAGTCACAATCTTAATTAACAGTCACCAATTTAGGATGCATTTATTGATATTCAGCTGGCGAAGGACAGCTACACATCAGATTACGGTCACCATACACATCATCGATGCGATTAACACTGGGCCAGAACTTACGGTTTTCCTGTCCCGGCACCGGGAATAAACCTTCTTTGATGGTATAAGGTTTGTTCCAGTCGAGTAGATCTACTTGGGTGTGTGGCGAATTAGTTAACGGATTATTATCCGCCTGCCACTCACCGTTTTTAACTTTATCGGTTTCTACCTTGATGGAAATCATCGCGTCGATAAAGCGATTAATTTCACACAAAGGTTCACTCTCAGTCGGTTCAATCATAAAAGTGCCGGCGACCGGGAACGACATGGTCGGTGCATGAAACCCGTAGTCCATTAATCGTTTGGCAAAATCGACTTCGGTGATGCCTGTTTCGGCTTTGATGGGACGAAGATCAATAATGCACTCATGGGCCACTTTATCGTTTCTACCGCGGTATAAAATCGGATAATGTTCACTCAGTTTTTTAGTCAAGTAATTAGCGTTGAGCAGCGCCATCATGGTGGAGTGGGTTACCCCTTCTTTGCCTAACATGGCCAAATACATCCAGGTGATGGGCAGTACTCCGGCGCTTCCAAAAGGTGCTGCCGATACGGCCCCATTATTTTCATTAATGTTGGGTATTTTTGCCACGGCATGATTGGGTAAAAAGGCTTTTAGGTGTTCTTTAACTCCGATGGGGCCAACACCCGGTCCGCCTCCGCCATGTGGAATCGCAAAAGTTTTGTGTAAATTCAAGTGAGAAACATCCGAGCCCATTAATCCGGGTGAAGTGATACCGACCTGAGCATTCATATTAGCACCGTCCATATACACCTGACCGCCGTGTTGGTGGATCAATGCGCAAATATCTTTGATGGATTCTTCAAATACTCCGTGGGTGGATGGATAAGTGATCATCAAACAAGAAAGGCTTTCTGATACCGACTCCACTTTACTTTTTAAATCCTCAAAATCAACATTACCATTGTCATCGCACTTGATAATCACTACTTTCATATTCGCCATTTGCGCACTGGCAGGATTGGTGCCGTGAGCGGAGCTAGGGATCAAACAAATATTTCGATGACCTTCACCAAGCGATTCATGATATTTATGGATTGCCAGCAGTCCCGCATATTCGCCTTGAGCACCGGAATTAGGTTGCAACGAAATAGCATCATAACCGGTAATTTCGGCTAGCCACGCTTCTAACTGATTGGTGAGAATTTGGTAACCTTTGGTTTGCGAGCTGGGCGCAAAGGGATGGATGTTGGCAAATTCCGGCCAGGTAATCGGTAACATTTCAGATGTAGCATTCAGTTTCATGGTACAACTGCCCAGAGCAATCATTCCATGAGCCAGTGAAAAATCTTTGTTCTCGAGAAATTTAAGATAACGCAGCATTTCTGTTTCTGAATGATGGGTGTTAAAAACCGCATGTTCAAGAATTTTTGATTCACGCAACATGCTTTCGTCAAAGGTTAATTGCTCTGCCGCTTGTCCATCAAGCGCTTTAAAATCCAGTTCAGTTGTATCGCCAGTGATCACTGTAACTAATTGTTGTAATGCTTCTGGGGTAACGGTTTCATCGATGGTCACACCGAGTTGACCATTGCCATCGATCCTGAGATTAATTGATGCCACGGCTTTTCTTGCCATGATGTCATCGCTTTGATCGCCACAGTCGAACGTTAGCGTATCGAAGAAACTGCTATTTTTTATCGTTATACCTGTTGCTGTTAAAGCGTTTGCCAAGATAGCCGTATAGCGATTAATCCGGCTGGCGATTCGCAGCAATCCTTCTGGCCCATGATATACCGCATAAAAAGCCGCTATGTTAGCCAGCAAGACTTGTGCGGTACAGATATTGGAAGTGGCTTTTTCTCGACGGATATGTTGTTCACGAGTTTGCATCGCCATTCTTAAAGCCGGTCTCTCATTAGTGTCGATAGAAACGCCGATAATTCGTCCTGGGATCGATCGTTTGAATTTTTCACGGGTGGCAAAAAAGGCTGCATGTGGTCCACCAAATCCCATTGGTACGCCAAAACGTTGTGAGGAGCCGAACACAATATCAGCGCCTAACTCACCCGGCGATTTAAGTAATACCAGACTCATGATATCGGCCGCAATCGCAACAATTGCTTTCTTTTCCTGTAAGTTTTTAATGATCGGTTTAATATTAACCACTTGACCGGTTTTGTCGGTGTATTGAATAAACGCTCCAAACACATCGTATTCTGCCGCTTCACTCGCATCGCCAAAAACTAATTCAAAGCCATAATGTTCTGCCCGCGTTTTAATCACATCAATGGTTTGCGCAAAGGCATTTTTATCGACAAAAAACTGATTGGATTTCTTGTTCCTGGAGACTCGTTTGGCCATTGCCATGGCTTCTGCAGCGGCGGTTGCTTCGTCCAGTAAGGAAGCACTGGCTAACTCCATGCCCGTTAAATCCATGGTCATTTGCTGATAGGTGATAATGGCTTCTAAACGGCCCTGAGCAATTTCTGGTTGGTAAGGTGTATAAGCGGTGTACCAGCCAGGATTTTCCAACACATTTCGAAGGATCACTTTGGGGGTAATGGTTGGGTAATATCCCATACCAATATAAGTCGGACAGACTTGATTTTGTGATGCGATTGCTGCGATATCATCGAGTGCCTGTTGTTCGGTGCGAGCCGATGGGATTTTTAGATCTTCGGTCAGGCGAATTTTGTTTGGCACCGTCTGGGTCAATAATTCATCCAGCGACATCAGTCCTAACTCTTCTAACATCATCCTGGTTTCTTGCTCATCTGGGCCGATATGGCGTTCAGAAAATTCATACTTGTTTTGCAATTGAGTTAGGTTAGGTTTCATCATATTTCTCTACTGAACTGAGCCAGTCGCCGATTTAACTCAGCCGGACTGGGTTCATAAAAAACGAAAAGCCTCAACGAACGATTGAGGCTTTATATATATACCCATTCCACCTCAAGATGCAGGTTTCAGTGCTCAGCTAGGAAAGTTGAACAAGGCATAACGCGTAGGGAATGACGTGTCCTTTCCAAGCGTTATAACGCAGTGCAAGTTTTCTAGCTGAGCACCCGTAGGGCAAGGCTATAAACAACCATCTTCTTTGTTATGAAATTTCCAGCTAGACAGGAAATTGCTCCATGCATTTCCTGCATACAGTCCATCCTTGGACATAAATGACTAGCTCAAAAATTCCATGCCTCAAATATGGCTGTTTCTAGCCTTGCTGAATCCTGCATCTTGAGGTGGAATGGGTATAAGTTTGTGTTCGTTTACTTTTTTAAAAGATGCTTAATCTTCTATCTCATTTTGATAGGATTCGGCATCGATCAATCCATCAATTTCTGAAGGCTCAGAAGGTTTCATCTTAAACATCCAGCCATCATCATAAGGTGATGAATTAACGGTCTCTGGAGCATCTTCAAGCGCGTCGTTGACAGCAATGATGGTTCCCGAAAGAGGGGCATAAATATCCGAAGCGGCTTTGACTGATTCAACCACCGCAATTTCATCTTCCAACGCCACTTCGCTGTCAATTTCAGGAAGCTCGACGTAAACCACATCGCCTAATAATTCTTGTGCATGATCAGTAATGCCAATGGTGACAGTGCCGTCATCTTCTACTCTGATCCATTCGTGAGAACTGATATATTTTAGGTCACTTGGTACATTGCTCATTATTTTTCCTCTTCAATTCGACTTGTTTGTTTCGACTTTATTGCCCGCATTTTACACTAAAGCTTTTCCGTTGCGAACAAAAGAAGGTTTAACGACTTTTGCCGGGATCAGTTTTCCGCGAATTTCTATCATCACCGATTCGCCGGTCGCTTTGGGTACTCTAGCCATGCCAATACTTTTCTTTAAAGTGGGGGACATGGTGCCGCTTGTGGTCTCACCTTCACCAATTCCCTGCACAATCACTTTCATATGTGAGCGGATCACACCGCGTCCTTCTAACACTAATCCAACTAATTTGTTTTTTACGCCCGCGTCTTTTTCAGCCAAAAGCGCTGATTTACCAATAAAATGACGCTCTTCGGGCTGCCAGGCAATGGTCCAGGCCATATTGGCTTCTAACGGAGAAATACTCTCATCCATATCATTACCGTATAAATTCATTCCAGCTTCCAGGCGTAAAGTATCTCTGGCACCCAAACCGCAAGGTTTAACGCCTACCGCTAGCAACTTGTCCCAGAAAGTGGCGGCTTGATCGGCAGGTAGCATGATTTCATAACCATCTTCGCCGGTATAACCGGTTCGTGCGATAAAATAGCCTTCGCAATCGGCGGCAAAAAAGATGCCGATCCCTTCAACTGCTTGACGTTGACCGACTGACAAAACCTGATTGGTTTTTTCGATGGCGTTCGGCCCTTGCACGGCGAGCATGGCAAAGTCGGTATTCTCTTCAACGCTGACTGAATATCCACCGGTTTGCTGAGCCATCCAGGCCAGATCTTTTTCGCGAGTGGAGGCATTGACTACCACTCTGTAAAGGCTCTCATCAATATAATAGACAATCAAATCATCAATCACACCACCTTTTTCGTTCAACATACCGCTGTAAAGGGCTTTGCCACTTTGTTTTAGTTTGCCGACATCATTGGCCAATAAATGCTGGAGATAAGGTTTGGCTTGCTGACCTTTTACCTCAACGACGGTCATGTGTGAAACGTCAAACATGCCAGCGTCTTGACGAACGTAATGGTGCTCATCCATCTGTGAGCCATAGTGTAGGGGCATATCCCAGCCACCAAAATCAACGATTTTCGCGTTCGAATCGAGGTGACTCTGATAAAAAGGTGTTTGCAGACCCATAAAGTAATTTCCTGTAAAAAGCGGAATCAGCCTGGGCTGATTAAGAATTGAGCAGATTATACCGTTCTAAAGCAGGAAATAGAATACAACCAGTGTTATTTTAAGTTCTTTATATTCAGAAATACTAAGAATGTCTGCATAATAAATCGTTGGTTATTTAATATCCGGATATAATCTGTGATATTTTGTTTAATACGGATTATATTTTGTGGTGATCAAGCGCCGTTTATTGTAAACAGTTTGCTACCAGGAACCGCTATTTTCCATGCTGGACCAAGGTTCGCTGGCGGCTAATGGCGAGCCTGCTTGCAGCAATTCGATTGAGATATTATTAGGGTCCTTTACAAAAGCCATATGGCCGTCACGTGGCGGGCGATTGATGGTTATTCCCATCGACATTAAATGTTCACAGGTTTGGTAAATATTATCCACCTGATACGCCAAATGGCCAAATTGGTTGCCGTGGGTATAACTTTGGTCTCCCCAATTGTGAGTCAATTCAAGCAAGGGACCGTTTTCCTCTTCTCCGAGGAAATACAAGGTAAACTGGCCTGATTCAACCCGTTTTTCTTTGATCAACTTCAGGCCTAGCCCTTGAGTGTAAAAATTAATGGAAGCGTCAGGAGCGTTGGTACGGATCATCGTATGTAAATATTTCATTCTTTTTCCTCAAATTCCCCTTCAATGGTTCTGCCCTGATTGTTATTAGGAGTGCCATTAACAGACGAATCGGATTGAAAACCTGTCCGATTGGTGTAATTTGTGCTGCCAGCGGAAGCAGACATCACGCCTTTTTTTATCATCTGCCTTGCTAGATATAAACGCACTTGCGGAACCATTAAGCTAAAACCGATGATATCAGTGACAAATCCTGGGGTGAGCAATAAGCCGCCAGCGAATAATAACTGGGCAGCTGCTGCTATTTCTAGTGCAGGCACTTTGCCTTGGGTCAAACTTAGCTGGATATCTCGCCATGCCTTAAAGCCTTGCTGCTTGAGTAAATTGACCCCAAGAACCGCAGTAACCACCACAATAAAAAGAGTTACGCCGAGACCTAGGACGTCGCCCACTTGAATAAATACCGCAATTTCGATGATAGGGACTAAAATAAAAATAATCAGTAGAATGCGAAACATGGGGTCTCTCTATGTTTGAGGGCGAAGAATAATCTTCTAAATTGGCTGTAACCAGGGTGAATTTGAACTATTCTATATTATTGCGTCTAACCACCAGAAATCAATGATCCGTATCATATTTGCCTGATTTATAGCTTATATCACAAATTGTGCATCCTTTAATTGATTTCATGGTCAGATCGTTGATAATCATTGAGTTAATTCAGAGTCAGAGGCAAAAAACCACACAATGGTCGATAAGCAGTCAAACAGCCAGATAACCCATGAAGTGCAGCGTCAATTTTTGCGACGCACTCCTATCAAACTAAAGCAATTTGCCCGCTTGTTGAATGACATGGTAGAGCAAGTGGTTGATCCCTTGAGGGTGAAAGCGCTCCTTTCGCAAGTGACCAAAACCAGAGAAGCCTGCCTGACTCAAGATTTTGAATCCACTGCCAGACTGTTAAACCAGCTAATCAAGCAACTTTCGATGAGCGGCGAATCACTCGAATCGCAGCGTCCTCTGTTAAAACGTCTGTCCAGAAAACTGCTAGAACACTCTGAAAAACTGGAACTAGGCGTTAAACCTCAAAAAGAGTCTCCAATTGAAACGGTTGACTCAGTATCGGTGGTGAACGAAGTTGAAGAAACCGAAGCCGACGATCCAGAAAACGAATTGGTCTATGACCAATTCGGTATTTATATTGATAAAGGTAAACTTATTTTTGTCGCGGACGATGCAGGTTACAATATGCCAATTTGCGAGCAATTTGCGTCGCTTGGGGTGGAAAGTTGTGTCGTTGATAATCTTGCAGCCGCAAAAGATTTAGCCCAAAAAGACGAGGGCAGCATCGTGGTGGCAGGGCTCGCGTTGGTTGAATCGGTAAAGGTGTTAGCTGATGAAAGTGTGGAAACACCCGGTGTGCCACTTATTTTTACCGCAGATGAAGACAATCAGGAAAATCGGGCGAAAGCGGTGCGCAATGGTGGAACCGGCTTTATTATCGAACCGATATCGGTTTCTTCGTTATGTGAACAAATTGAACGACTGCATGATTTGCATGCGGATACACCCAAACGTGTCTTAGTGATGGAAGATTCTAAAGCGCAGGCACGTTATTATGAAAAAGTGTTAGGAAAAGGGCATTTTAATATACGGGTGGTCAACGATCCGGCTGTTTTTTTAGAAGCGCTACGTAGTTTCGGTCCGGAAACAGTATTAATGGACATGCAAATGCCAAGCTCCTCCGGGGTAGAGCTTACTCAGATCATTCGCCAGATGCCACGTTATGCGCATTTGCCGATTATCTTTTTGTCCGCAGAGGAAAATATTCGCAAACAAAATCAAGCCTTGATGTCCGGCGGAACCGCTTTTATTGTAAAACCGGTACAAAAAGAACAATTGATGTTTATGGCTAATTTATATACCCAGCGCTACCGGGATTTGAACCCGCAAATTGACGTTAATCCAGATACAGGTATCCTCTACAGCCCACAATTCAAGCAAATGATTGCCATAGAAACCGCCAGAATGACCCGCAGCCCATCATCCTTGGCGTTAGCCGTGATTCATTTGGACGAGTCCGTTAATCTTGAACCCAATACTAATTTTTCCTTTATCAATAGTGCCATCCAACAACTGGCACAAATTTTAAGAAAAAGGCTCAGGAAAACCGATATCATCGGACATCTTGATGATGATCGCTTAGGGGTGATTTTTATTTCTGGCAGACAAAAAGACTGGACTGAGGTCATGCAAGATGTGCAGCGGCAATTTTCCGACTTACCTTTTCACTTGCAGCACCAGGATAAATCAATGACGGTGAGTATCGGCTTGTCGTCACTTGATTCGAATTACAATGCCCATCAGTGGCTGGAGAGAAGTAGTCAGGCATTATCCTCTGCTTTGCAACAAGGTCCTTCGAGTACGCAATGGAGCGAATTAGGCAAAAACTGACGGCATTATAGACAAAATTAACATTTGCTGAGATAAGCGGTGCAACAATTCTCATTATTCTTCGTCAAAAGAGCATATGATGATGCGACAGTTAACAAGCTGACTATCAAAAGTGATAATTTCGCCTTAATAAAACATCGCCAAGATGTCAGATTCGGAAAGCATCAAGATTAACTTTATCTAAATCCGGTCGATAGAATAGCCCTGGCTGCCTATCGCGGTAAATTCAAAGAGCGTTTTAATGAAAAAAGTAATGAGCAGTATTGTTAGCCTGTTTTTGGGTTTGATTTTATTAAACCAACCCCTGACTGCTGCAGAAGAAGTTGATCTGTCAAAACTGTTTGGCGGCAAATCAGAATTTTTGAATGTAGACGAAGCATTTAAACTAACAACGGAAATCGTCGATGAAGAAATCATCGTTAAGTTTGAAATAGCCGATGAGTATTATCTTTACCGTAGCCGTTTCTATTTTGATGCCAAAGGCGCGAAATTAAGTGACGCTTATATTCCAGATGGAAAAAAGAAGGTCGATGACTATCTTGGCGATGTTGAGGTTTATCACCATAACCTGGAAATCAGCATTCCATTTGTTGCCCAACAAAAAGATGTTACCTTTATTATCGAATATCAGGGTTGTGCAGAAGCAGGGCTTTGTTATCCACCGGAAGAAAAGAAATTCTCACTGTTAGCCAGTACTGTTTCTGCTCCGAGTGGCGACTCTAATAATGATCAACAAATTTCAGAGACCTCGGTAACGGAAAAACCCCAGGTTGCGATCCAATCAAAAAAGAGTACTAAGGAATTTGTTCCAGAGCAAGAACAAATTTCGAATTTCTTGGGTGATAAGAGTTTACTAGAAATCGCAGGCTATATGGCCTTGTTGGGTATTCTTTTGGCTTTTACTCCCTGCGTTTTACCGATGGTTCCAATTTTATCCAGTATTATTGTTGGTCAAGGTAAAGATATCACGTTGAAGAAATCTTTCCTTATCTCCGTGACCTACACCCAAGCAATGGCAATTCCATTTGCTTTTATCGGATTGTTGGTAGCTGGGTTAGGTCCATTAATTGGGATTGATATTAACAGTAACTCATTGCAGTCACCCTATTTCCGTTATTCCAGCAGCAATAATTTTTCTCTTATTATCTTTGTCAATGTTCGGATT
>CAZOBX010000199.1:0-11431 GCA_964578045.1 uncultured Kangiella sp.
GTTCTTATACTTAGTAGCATTTTATTTTTGAATAGCAAAAATATTTCTACTGCGGTCCAAGAAAACAATAAAAAAAATACCAATGAGAAAACAATGTAAGGACTACTAAATGCATCTCGAGAAAACCAATACTCAGATGGTCCCCAACAAAACCTCAGGGTTAACGAAAAGGTAATAAGAAACCAATAGGAAATAAAGGTGTTAGCACTAAGAAATGCAAGTAAAAAATAACGATAGCTTGCGAATTTTTTTGTTTTCAATCGTGATTATTTATCCCATGTTTTCACTAATCCATTTTCAAAACCCAATCAAAAAATTAAAATCAATATAATAAGTACGATTGTCAAGCAAGATTATTCCATATTCCTTATTAAATAGAGATATTTCAGACAGTAACTAACGACTAATGCTTTCTCTACACATAGTCAAATGGTGTCTAAATTTTAGTGTGATTTAACCAGTTTGTTTCAGTATTCCTCTTGTTCCAGCAATAGGCGGCTCCATAGCAGGACCTGCAAAACATTGCGCTATAGACATCCACTCTTTGGCGATTTCTCCTGAAATCGCTAGTGTTGTATCATCAATACTTCGTACTTGAGTCACTACTTGGCAAAAATATTCAGCTGTACCTTCTATTACATTGCTAGAAGAAATCGAGTTCCATAAGAAAAAGGGTCAGAGCCAAATCAATACGGTTTGATTAATTCATCAAACCGTCTTATGTCGCCATCCACCCTTCTTAAACGCCCAGATACCGACCAATGCTATTAAACTCTCCGCTAAAGTTATCGACAAAAATACACCGGTTGGGCCAAGCTCTAATTGGTTAGCAAGAACAAACGCCAGCGGTATTTGAAATAACCAATAACAAAAGAAATTAATTTTGGTCGGTGTCATGGTATCGCCCGCGCCGTTAAAGGCCTGCACGACAACCATGCCAATCGCAAAAAAACCATAGCCATAACTAATGTAACGTAAACATTCAACGCCATATTCAATGACCTGAGCATCCTGGCTAAACAACATTAGAATCGGCCTTGCAAAAATGATAGATATCACAGCGACGATAACCAAAAAGATCACGTTATATTTTGCTACTTTCCAAACAGATTGTTCTGCCCTATCAGCTAGACCAGCACCAAGATTTTGCCCTACCAAGGTAGCTACGGCATTACTCAATCCCCAAGCAGGCAAAATAGTAAACATAACAATCCGAATAGCGATGGTGTAACCGGCAATCGCAGCACTGCCATAACCGGAAATAATTTTTACCAACACCACCCAACTGGCAGTAGCAATCAAAAACTGAGCGATTCCCCCTAACGATGTTTTGATCAACCGAAGCATTATGGCAGCACTCAGCTTCAAGTGCTTTAGTGCTAAATTAATTCGGTTATCGGTATTGGCCAAATGGTAAAGCTGATAAATAACGCCGATGCCTCGACCAATATTGGTTGCAACTGCCGCTCCGGTAACACCCATTTCTGGAAAAGGACCGTATCCATAAATAAGCATTGGGTCTAAAACAATATTTATCCCATTAGCCAGCCATAACGAGCGCATTGCCACACTTGCATCACCGGCTCCACGAAAAATCGCGTTAAATAAGAACAAATACAAAATGGTTATTGAACCGCCCAGCATAATGCTCGCGTAGTCAGCACCTAATTCGGTAATTTCTTTAGTTGCACCCATTAGATTTAGAATGGTGGCAGAGTAGTTAATACCGATAAAGGCAACGATGCTTGCAACCGCTAATCCAAGCAATACCGTTTGCCCAGCAACAAGATTAGCTGTTTCATATTGCTTTTCACCGAACCGTCTAGCAACGGTTGCTGTAACCGCCATGCTTAATCCAATGGCGATCGCATAAAGCAAAGTGATAACGGCTTCGGTTAATCCAACGACAGCGACGGCGTTTGCGCCAAGCCCTGATACAAAGAATATATCAGTCACCGCAAATATCGATTCCATCACCATTTCAAGCACCATAGGTACAGCGAGTAAAAATGCAGCCTGACCAATAGAACCCTGAGTGAAATCTTGTGTTGTATCGCCTTTTAAAGCGGCTTTGAATAACTGGTAAATACTGAGTTTATTTTTTCTATTAACCTCTTGTTCTTTTTTATTAAACATTTGTTTTTTTCTATTAAACATAGGGAAGTCCTTTTTTCTTGAAAAATACTTCTAATAACATCAGCTCAAGAAACATTCGTTTCCAAACACAACACAATTTCCATTGGATAGCCGACTAGTGTCATCCTACAATGAAGTATTCTGTTCGATACGAAGAATAAATGAAACGCGCAAAAACGCGAACGCTAAAAAAACAGCGCAACCGAAAGGTTCTGGTTATTTACCTAGTTGTTTTATAAAAGAGTTAGTTAAAAATTAACTTGATATAAAATGAATGGCACTAACAAATAGACGAGAACATCGAGGCGCTGCAAAACACCGGATCAATGGTTGCGATTCGAATAGCAATTGAATTGTTCATTGGTCTGTTCTCGTTAATGGGATAAGATGCGCACAGATTGCCACTACAGAGGCATTCTGTCAAATTGAAACGTGTTTTTATGCTATTAAGTTATCGACAAAATGGAATCGAAGCCAATGGTTTTTTGGAGAACTGCTCAAATATTTATTCCATTCACAAATAACGCAGGAAAAAAAGTGAGTCGCTCTTCGTCACTTAGAAATGATATCTGAACCGCCATTACACCGTGAGGTCAGGAGATAGGTGCCCGGTCATATTCGATCCGTATTGTTCTAGCCGTGACGACAGGAATCCTAACTGCAATTGATTCCGTACCTTTGGGGTCGCCCATTAGCCAGCCTATAGGTTCTATGTAACCATCCCATTAGTCAAATTTGATTTATCCAGTAAGGGAAAGTCTGAGTCTCGCCGACTTCAATTAGCTTCCTCTAATTCAAGCCTTGCCAACCATTTGCCGGCGGAGCGATGATGGGGATCAAGTTTTACAGCCTGTTTAAAAGCAACGATGGCCTCGATTGTCTGTTTATTTGAAACATAGGCTTCGCCCAGGCTATCCCATCCATTCACATAGTCTGGGTTAATGGATAAATTTAGTTTAAATACCTTGATTGCCTGGTTAATACTGCCGTCGCTAAGCAGATGGTAACCAAGTGCATTTATTCGCTCAGAGGACTTTCTATATTGGTTGATGGATTCCAGGTCGTAGGCGTTGACTATGTTTACAAATAATTCAAGATTGTCATCATTAATTGCTTTAATAAGGTCATGATTAAAGGTATCTGGCTGATACGAGAGGACGACTTGAAGTGCCGGATCACGATTTGCTGTATAATCCTCAAATTCAGGGATTGCAGCCAGCATCGGAGTGGCCTGCTTACGTCTATCGGTCGGAACTACAGTCAATTGATAGTAATTGGGTGCCACCATAAAAACAATCCTCGAGTTTGGCAGCTGTACAGCCTCATGGCCTGCATAACCGTTGTAGAACGCCGATGTAGGTTCCCCAACAAAAATTGCAGAGCTATAGGTCTCCAAACTGGCCGTGAACATTTGTCCAGCTGAGAAAGTTCGGCGTCCTATGATCACGAACAGCTTTCCTTTTTCATCAATTTCCCGGGTTTGAACAATCTGCCTGACTAATGCTGGCAAGAGTGTTCCGCTTCCACCGGTATTGTTTCTAATATCGATGACTGTTTTTGCCGGGCGTTTTTGTCTAGCAAATGTCATTGCCTGTCTAAATATTTCTAGTGCCGTCGGTCCATGAAACCTATTTTGTACTTGATCAAATTTAATGTATAACAGATCCTGCAACTCACTGTATTCCCACCAATATAGTTTTTCAAAATCGCGTTGAAATTGCGGCGCTGGTGTCTGGGACTGATCCCGGGCATCTACCCAGTTATCAGTATACTTTGGCATAAATGGCAGGCCAAAGCTGGTTTCAGCCAAGTTGGGCAATACTTTCACTTTTTCGGTGATAACCTGGCCTGCCAACTCAACTGATAATACAACATGGTCAAGATTTCGAGCCAAGCCCAAAGACTGCAAGACCTCAATCCTGTTAAGTAGATTGGGTGCAACCGCTTTAATCCAATTGTTATTGTCTCTGGATATTAGTGGTACAACTCGGGCTAGTGCTTCCTCTGCAGAAACACCGCTGATGGAAATCAACCTACCCCCCACCAATGAAGCGTAGTTGCTGTCAGCGGCTTCTACATAAATCCCATCCCCGTATATGCCCAGACGGTAAGGAGCTACATGAAAATTTACACCTCTGGCAGCATATAGAGCCAGACTGGTGTGGCCTTCACCAACCAAGGCCAAAAGCCGGGCAAATCCAAGTATAATCTGCTGTGCCGTATGTTTTTCAATAGAATCTTCCAGTTTTTTTAACTCAATAATAAAGTCTGTTTCCGAGATTTTGTGAAAGGGATCCGGGTGTAAACGTCGCAATTCATGCGCCAGAAATTGCAGATCTTCTCGCCAGGCAACAGCCTCAGCCTGACTCACTGTATACAAAGAATAAGGACGAATATTCATCGGGGTAGAGGAGCTACCGTGGGGGTCAGCATCGGTTTTTGTAACAGAAAAACTAAAAATAATAATAAACAAGACAATTTGTGAAATCCAACTTGAAGCTTTATTCATAGGTCACCGCCAACAATTGATTTAGTTAAAATCATAAGCCATAAAGTTGCCCAGTTCTTGAACGCTAGCAACCAGTTAGCAGGACACTATCGTTTTCGCAAATGTTTTGGTGTTGTCGCCAGCAATTTATTCATCGCCCGACAAAGATGACTATGATCGGCATAACCTGCATCCAATGCCACTTGGGAAATGGACAAGTCAGAACACAAAAGTTTATCTCGAGCGTATTCTGCCCGAGCAAAACGAGCATATTCACCTAGCCCCATACCATAATGACGGCGAAAATGCCTGGCGATATATACTGGGTGATAGCCAGCATTTTTTGCAAGTTCAGCTGTTCCCGGAGGATACTTGGGGCTATCACGAAGTTGCTCTTTAATTTGTACAAGCCATACCGGTGGTGCAGACGTTCGACGCTTACCCGTTAACCGGGTTGCCACAGTGAGCTCCAAAATTAATGATTCCAGCTCAAGTGGAGACGGGTCGATATTAGAGAATAAAACCGAATACAGTTCTGCTACAAGTTGTTCTATTCTAGGCCCGGCGGTGTATAACCGTTGGCTGAGCATTTTAGGTGGTACAGCCACCAGATCGCCCTGGATCTGGACCAATAGACATCGCGAATGCATCTCAAAGGTTAAATCATGAACATCGCCGGCCGGCGAACTACGGAGTGTATTGCGAGAGATTTCACGATGCCTGATACCGTTTTTTTCACGGTATGCACCTTCCAGAAGAAAAAACAAATGTGGTACATCATGACCATGGCCTCGCAAGCTAACATTCGCCGGGATGTTAATATCCTCGATGGTCACCGCGTGAGTTTGCCACACTCGGTCTAACGACACCGGCGGTGTGATGACGTGGACAGAATTTTGTTCCGCCAAATCTGCACATTGAGAATTTTCTAATGCCATGTTAAAGCCACATTGCTCTGCTCGCACATCCTAACTATTGACAAGTATATTGACAATTACTATATAGACAAAATCCCACAGATACAAATGCCGTTCTCTCATCTCTGTACCTTTGGGGTCGCTCATTAGCCAGCCTAGAGGTTCAGACAGGTTATTAACTGACATTCAAATGACGAAAAGCGCCTTCATAGTCTAGTTGGTCTTAACATAATTTAATTCGAGTGCTGTACATAAATATTGTAAAATATACATGATCCCCTTTCTCTCTTAGACCAATTTAAAATAAGTTATTTCTCAGCGGCCTGTAAGACATTGACCATTTAGTGACTGTCTCGAATTGTATTATTATAACAAAATCGGCCTGGCCCCCATTGTCTTTCAATTAGAATAGTGCTGTATACTGGGTATATAAATCTTGGAGTTTTATTAAATGTCGCAACAATCCATGACACCGATAGTTTCATTTAGACAAGCTACCGCGAACGAGGCGAAAACGATTGTCAATCTAGTCAACTCTGCCTATCGAGGCGATTCAAGTAGAGCCGGCTGGACGACTGAGGCGGATCTGCTTGAAGGGCCTCGCACCAATGAAAAGGAAATAATCTCGCTCATTGAAAGAGACGACTCGATGGTTTTGCTTTGTCTACAGGGCGATGAAATCGTGGGTTCGGTTAATGTAGAAAAGAAAGGGACTGCCGGATACCTAGGGTTGTTTGTAGTCAGCCCCAAACTGCAAGGTGGCGGCATTGGTAAACAGTTTATTCGTGCGGCAGAGACAGAATCCCAAAAAGCTTGGGGGATCTTTAAAATGACGATGAGTGTGATCACTATACGAGAAGAACTGATCGCCTATTATGAACGCCGTGGTTATAAGCGTACTGGTATTCTTAATCCTTTTCCTACGGAAGAGAGTGAGAGTGTTCCACAAGTGGATTTGCAACTGGAGACGTTAGAGAAAAGTTTAGTTTGATGAATAACACAATCTAAATAGTGCAATTTATATACTTGGTTTTAGTTTTTGACGAGTATATGATGACTGTCACTTATGTACTCTCTTGCCTTTTGGAAATTCGAAATTCTAGATCTGAACGTCCCCTTGATTATGACCCCATTGATTATTGTTTAAACTCCAGTGTTTTTAGTTGCTTCACATAATAATCATAAAACTTATTAACATTAATACATGTTGCTATTTCAATTGACGTTTCCAATGGTTGCTCATCCGTAACAAATTCGACCAGCATGGTTCCTTGTTTTGTTGGGTCCGGCGATGTATCAACTTCAACAATGGCCTGTTTAAAAGTGTATAGACCGGGATTGCCTAGATATGCCGTTGCAGCTGTATCCCAAAAGCTAAATCCATATTGAAAGGCAACTAGCGAATACATCTGTGCTGCAAGCGATAGGGCCGGGTATTTGTCGCTATCTGGTAAAAAATACTTCCGAATAATATCGCCTGACAATATGACGCTGTTTGTAACATTAAGCGGGAACATTTTTACTTTAATGCCTGAGGCCAAAACATCTTTAGTTGCCTGAGGATCCCAATAAACATTCCATTCTGCATTAGGGTTGGCGCCTGGGGCTATGCCGGTATCGATATTTCCTGCAGTGGTTTCATTTGTGATGTAAACACCGCCCATCCAAATGATTTCAGAAACTTTATTCTTAAAATCAGGGTCGCTATTGATCGCCTCAGCAATGTCGGTTACCGGAGAAAGGCAGAGTAGTGTTACAGGAGCACAATCATTCTCCCGATAAACCTTATCAACCATTTTAACTAGAGGAAAGTCCATTTGAGGTTCAGGAACTTGTACGTCCTTCTTGTATTGGTTCACCATTGGAAGAAGATCAACCATCAAAGAATATTGACGATAAGTCCAGGGAAATGCATTCCAGGCCCGTGCTCCTGAAACCGCTACAGGGACATCTGTAAGGTGAATTAAGTCGAGAAGTTTGCTACTGACTTTTGCCGTTGGATACCCCTGGCAGTCAGCGTTTAGTACCATAATTCCTTTCAGGTTTATATTGGGCATTGATGCGGCAAAAAGGATCGACATTAACTCATCGGTTGCGCCGTCGTGAATAATAATAGTGTTTTTTGTTTGGGGCATATTTTCTCCGTTATCTTAATACTACTCTTGCTGAAAAAAGGAGGCCGTGTGACCTACTTCAACAAAATTGACACTGACTCCATTAATTTCTATTCATAGTCAAATAAGCCTGATCCACTTTCCTCTCCCTTGTATTTTTTATTTCGTCGAAACTATCTCAGAGTCTGATGTGAGTTTAAACTTCCAATTTTCCATGGCGGTGTTGTTAAGATCTAGATGACTGGCCAGATAAAAAAGACGCTGTGTCGCAACCCCATCTGGTGTCAGGGAAAATCTTTGCTTAAACCAGTATGGCGGTACCGCTTGAAAGTACAGGGTTGCCTGAACCGTAAGATCTTTATCGGCATAACCTTCAGGCAGAGTAATTTCATACACTAATTGATCCTGACCTTTGAAATCAGGCCCGACATCCTGATAATCAGGGTCGTTTCCAACATGTTCAGGATCGGTCGCTTGCATAAACTGATAAATAACTTCACCTTGAGGTTTAAAGAAACCTGACTCTCTCCAACCTCTGGGAAGTAGACGGTTGTCTTTTATATGATGAACCCGATGAATAAAACTGGTGGTGAATTTTGAATCTTTATTTTGAACCAATTCTTCATAGATTTGAACTTGCTTATCGCTATTAATCACTTGATGATGTTTTTGGTAGCTATCCTTATTCGGTAAAAACTCTGTTGCCAGCGGTTCTCCGTTATTATCAACAATAACGCCGGCGGCATTGGTCTGCCCCGACCCCCAAATCACTTTATCTCCATCCTTGACTAAAAATTCAATAAAGCTTCGACGAAAAGCCACGCCACTGGGAAAACGATGACCGGTTTTGTTTTTAACCGTTACTTCAGCTTTTAATTGGTTGCCTGCATAAGTTAACACTTTCACATCAACATCAAGGGTTTCTTGTGCAGCTTGCAGAGCCATGCTATCTAGCGCAAGATCAACACCAGAATGAGTGGCTGATGTCATATAACTGCTTTTAGATACACCTAAAATAGAATCAAATTGCTTAAACATTTCTAGCAGAAAACCATTTAAACCGACATGGGTATGTCGTTTGTAGTCGGCTCTAAGCGGCACATCAAGTTCGTTATTGGCTAAGCCATGATCGACATCAGGATAAAAGCGATCTTCAATGGTCGCGATCTGAGAAACCAGACTGTCTATTTTAATACTTCCGTCCAGCGTCTCGAAGCTACTTTTCATATGGCAGTCCTGACAACTTTTAAAATCTTTGCCCGATGCAAAAGCACTGTTTTGCCATTCCAGAAAAGTGGCTTGTTCTATCGAGTGGCTATAGTCTTTAAATACAGGATTAGTTTCTGCTTTATTTAATACCTGAAACTCATCTTTTATTGCGCCGATATTCGGCAGGTTAATAGTATGGCAAGTTCCGCATAGCTGGGAGTCTTGAATAAAGTCATTCTTTTCTGGTGTCACATCAATCGCGTGTTCCATCGGCATTTTCAACACCTCATAGGGCCCATTAATTTTGTTTTTGGCAGTGCTTTCAAATCGGCCAGTGTTATTATGAAATAACGAATAAGCGAGTTCCTTGGGTGTTTTCGAATTTATCCAGTCAGGCTCAACAGGCTGCCAATTTTTTATTTGCTCTTCCGTTGGTCGCTCTATGTGATGACACACCATGCAACTAATTCCTTCGCGTGCTAACTCGCCATATTTGTGATATTTTTTTTCTTCTTCGGTTTGCGGGTCGTTTGAACTTAACTGTTCAGTCATATAATAATAATCAACCTTCATATTAGAATTAAGCTGCTTATCGGTTTTGGCATCATTAACGAGTTCCCTTTGTCCCATAGCACCATGACAACTTAAACAAGTGTTTGTCACCGCCTGTTGATTGTCTTTTAAGCTGCCGACAATTCCCGAATTTGGCGATTGCGCATTTTGCTCAAGGATCGCCATCTCACTTTCCAGTTGTGAATGAAAAATCGGATCTCGGCCGGCTAATCCCATTGGAGACCAACGCCATTCTCCATACTCGGATATATCAAAACCATCACCGTAATCTGGACCCGTTTTTATGAACATACTAACCGCATAATTATCTCCCGCTAATCCACCGTGACAACCAATGCAATTATCCGATGTAATAAACTGCTGGGGATTTCCGGTTTTTTGTACCACATGATCGAGCCATTGTTGTGGGAATTTTTTGACTTTAGATACAGCGATCGGTGTTATTTCTTTGAAAGTGTCAATGAATACTTGGTTCACATACTCAGTGGAAGATCGCTTGGCATTTTTAGTCGTGGGTCGATCGTGTTCAGAGTAAGACGTTTCCTGAGTCTGCTTTTTTTTATGTGTTTGAACAGGCCAGGGTAACTGTTCATCAGGTAAATTAAATTGAGCAGGTAATTTGCCGTCTTTTTTAACTAGACTTAAAGGATAGCTTTCAAAGTAAGCGCTGGTTCGCCATGAAGTATCTGATAAGAATCGCAATGGATCTTCTTCAGGGAGAAAGCCTTTAATATTTCTTAAGCTGGCAAAAGTCATTTCACTTTCTGCAGATGCATGGCATCGAATACACGGAAGCGCAAAACCCGATGAACGTAATTGAGAATCCCGATCATTACCGTTTTCTAAGGTATCCAGGTGAGCAGCAATGGATTCATCAATGGTCTGGTTTTCTGCCGGTGCCGAAACGCTCCCCCAAAACCAGCCATCACTCGAAGCTTGTGCATTTTTAACCATAACGGTCCAATCAGAAATCAGTTTGGGTCTGAATTTTTCATATTCTGCTTGCGGCATCATTTCAGCCAGATTATTGTATATTGCCGCTGGTGGCTTATACATTTCTTTAATAATCATTGCGCCGTCGGGCAGTTCTCCCTGTCTATTATTCATCAGCCATTTCATAACTTCTGGGGAGTAATAAATATGCACAGCGGGATGTGTACCGTAATACTGCCCGTTTATAAAAGGTCCCGTGTCTCTCACCTCTTTATCGCTTAGCCATCCCAAATTTGCATATTCGCGGGTCATAACCCATCGATATAACTTTTTTTCGTAGTCAACCAAAGGGAGTGTTCCCGGCAGGGGTAAATTAGCAGGGCTGCCTAATTTTACGGGGGACGGTACAGCCTTTGTTTGAGTTATAGAATTTGGCCGATCGACAATTCTTTCACATCCCGAGAATGCAAAAATTAAAAAGGTGATAATGATTAAAATTGTCGATCGATTAACATTTTTCATAATCCGCTCCTTCCATTGTTAGCTGCATAATTTTTTTTGCATGACTCAACTAATTTGTTGGCCGCATATAACTCATTACTATTTTGATTGCGATGCTGAAATCAAGCGTTTTAGATCAACTTGATACAGAATAAGATATTTATTTTCATAGATTCTTTAGGGTCAAGTTAAAATCGCGATCTTCTATTCGATTAAATTCATAAGCTACTTAGATAGGTTGTCAGGAGGAAGAACTATCCCTGTAATACGGTAAGGCGTATCCATTATTCATCGTTATTTCTTTTATACTCCTATTCGGAGTCTTAAACAAATCTCTTTTTGAGATGCTTGGGAGGAAAAGGTTCTTTATTTATTCCTTTGTGTCAAAACCGGCCTGACCCTGACTATTTTTTTAAAGGTTCCACGTTATCAAGTTGATCTGATACTCCCTTGATCTGCTTGACCTCAAGACTTGAATCTAGGAACCCTCTATTATAATACAATTATAGAGTGGAGAGCAGCCAACAAGCCTTTAAAAACAACCAGTTAACAGCTCCCCC
>CAZOBX010000200.1:0-1356 GCA_964578045.1 uncultured Kangiella sp.
TCATTGGCCTGATGTTGATAATGAGTAAATCTCTCAGTTTTGGGGTCGAATAGATTGAGCCCTGCAAAAGTTCCGATCCAGATTCTCCCTTTAGCATCCTCAAGCAGACCGCTTAAGAAGTTACTTGAAATGCTGTTTTCATCATTTGGATTGTTTCTGAAGTGCTTAAATTCATAACCGTCAAAACGATTTAGTCCATCTTGAGTTGCAAACCACAAAAAGCCATGTCGGTCTTTGAGAATTGAATTAATTGAATTTTGTGACAGTCCTTCTTCAATCGACATCTTATCGAATCGAAGCGGTGTTTCTAAACACAAAGTCTTAAACGAAATCAAAAAAATAACCAAAGAAACAATAATGTTACCGTATATCATTGGTGTGTTTTTCACTGATTATTCTCTTTTGATTCTGCAATATGACGACAATACAGCGGTGAATAAATTATCATATTTGGCGATATCGGCTCTTTATTTTCGTAACCAACACAATTAGAGGTGGCTATTCTATAGGCGATGAGTCTCACCCATGTTGGTTTTCTGAATACAGTCCATCCGTGGACTAAAATAACTCACCCCAGGTTATCACTCCTTAAATATAACGATTTATTGTCTTGTAGAGTCCTGCGACTCGACGTGGAACCGGTAACTATTAAGAATTTTAAAGTTACATTTTGTGTGGCTTAACGAATTTCAGTGTCATTCGATCACTTTCGCCTATTGCTTGATATTTTTCCCTGTCTTTATCTTCTGATTCGAAAGATGGCGGTAAATCCCAGACGCCATTGGCATGGTCTCTGGTGTCCTTCGGATTTGCATTAATATTTGATTTCTTTAACAGTTGAAAACCTGCCTTTTCTGCGAGTTTAATAACATCAGATTGCTTTAAGTATCCTTTTTTTCCGCCGGTATCTTTAGGAAAACGATGACCTGCACGATGCTGGACGATACCAAATATGCCGCCAGGTTTGAGTACCTTAAAAATAGAAGCATAGACTATTTCCGATTGACCACGACTGTGCCAATTGTGGGTATTTCTGAATGACACAACAAGATCGGCGGAATTCGGTTGTGCAAAGTCCAACTTATCCGGCGCATTCATGATAGTAATTTGAGCTTTTCCGTAAAGATCAGGATTTGCTGCAAGCTTGTCGTTGAATCTTTTTGCGCTAGATTTAAAATAGTCGCTGGATGACTCAGGGTCATAACCCGCAGCAATATATTGACCATGGTCTTTTAGATAGGGCGCCAATATCTCTGTGTACCATCCACCACCGGGTGAAATCTCAACTACAGTCATATTGGCTTTAATACCAAAAAAATTCAATGTTTCAACTGGGTGGCGATAAGTGTCGCGTAC
>CAZOBX010000200.1:1366-11259 GCA_964578045.1 uncultured Kangiella sp.
CAGCATCTTCTAATTTATCAAATGCGAAGGTTGTTGTAGCTGTCGCAGATAGCATCAGCGCAAAACTGAGTTTCGAAAAGATATTGGTTAATCGGCTTTTATTGTTTTTCATTTGTGACCTATAGTTTAATTCTAAAATTAGATTAGACCCGTTGACGCCGCATTAAACAAGTCTTTTGGTCTAACGATAAACCCCATTTGTCGAATCGAATGATAAAATTGTAAGAAAAAATTACAAGGGTCATTTATCAGTAGATCCAACCATTAGGGTCGGGCTTTGGTAACTCATAACTATCACTTTTAATATGGCTCTAAAAGTTATGCTCTATGAGATAGACTGTTGCCTTCGAGCGCTCGACATATCCAACAGCATCAAAATGCAATGACAGTTGGTGAGGCAAAAATTGCCCCAGTTCCTGTGGCCGCGAACCAATATAGCGAAACCCTCTCAAGTCGAACAACGGGTGTGTGACCGGTAGATCACCGAAAGCAATAAATCGCCCGTCCATGCCCGCTTGCGACAAGATGGATTCATGGGTTTCAGCATAATGTGTCTCAGCCAAATAAGGAGTCGCTGGTCCGAGCGCAGAGTAGTTACCGCTACCAAATGTTAGTCCGATACTTGCGTATTCTGCTCCGAGATCTGCCGCCAGAAACGATCCCATTGCGCCGGCAACTTTTGTTATGTGTGTGTTGTCAGCCCACAAAGCAATCTGGTTATCGGTAGCAGATGCAATCTCAAGGACCTCCATGGCCATATATGCATCGCGCGACAGACCACCCAGGTCGGCCCGATCGGCAAGCAGGCCGCGGCGTATCAGGCGCAGATAACGCATGTCTGCATCCGTCAGTGAATCCTGTTGATTCAAGTCCGAGAGTATTTTGAGGGCGGTGTTGACATTTTGTCTCATCGCTTCGGCAAGCGTGACGAGTTGTTTATCCTCTCCTGACCAATCGCGCTTCAGCATTTGCAGAGCCAGCTGGGGCTGCTGAACGTCAAAGCCGACGAACCTTATGGGACGTTCTGCCGTGGTATTATGTGCCCGCAGCCAATCGATGACCTCAAGCATCTCTTTGCTCTGCCAAGCCGGATATATCATAGCGGAAATCACCCGGTTTCGATCATCAGCCCTCCCGGCAACGTAGTCATCGACAATTTCAGCCGCCGCCGCCGGCATTTCCAGAGCGACGACGCCGAGATCACGGGAAGCAAGCGTTTTTAACAAATCCAGCTTTAATTCAAAAAGCTTGGCAGCGCCGTGGCTGTTTTCACCGAGGCCCAGTACTTTACGTCCGAATATGTCCTGCAAAGCCGGGCCCCCCTTGTCGAGCTTCGCCGATGACGAGAATAACGATAGGGTTTCTAAACTGCCTTCGTCGACAGAAGGCAACGGAGGATAATTGACCGGTAAATTGTCATTGATCGTTAATTTGACGGCGTCGAGCTCAACCGCGCCAAACACTAGAAATCCGAAATAGCTTGGTAGCGTCAAACATCGGTCTGATGATGTCACCTCATGGCTGAAGGGCGTCCAGTCGGGCCCAAATTGCATCGTCGTCCCTATCATTGGGCCATCACCGCCCGCCTCGAAAACCACACCTGCAAGTTTCCCCACGGTGGCTGATCTTCCCCACGCGAAAATTTCCAGCTTGTTTATACATGTTTGCATTTTGGCAAGCGGCGCATAGAAAACGATGGGGTCATCGCCGTTGCTGTCCACATGTAATACCGAATGGCCCTCATAGGCAGATGAGTTTTCTGCAACAATGACAGACGCTGACGGCGCATATTCCTCAAAATACCAGCCCAGTGGTCGATGCTCAGGTGTCGCCCGTTCGAAAGAGAGGTTCACCGCACCTGCATTTTCCTGCTTCACAGACTGGCTTTCACAGGCGGCCAGAAAAGTTAAACTACATAATAAGATCAGTGAACGGTTCATCGATTACTCCCGGATTAGATGAAGAACAGTGTAAACATAAAAGTATCTTTATGTAAAGATACTTGCTATAAAGGCATTAAATGATGATAACGGGGTAAGCAGATGAGACCTGAGCGGCGATGAAAAACGATTTAATTGATCAACTAGTTGCAGAATGGGCTGATGAACGGTCAGACTTCGACACATCTGGCATGGCCATTGTTGGCAGAATTATCCGGCTCGGGCATCTGATGTCTCTCTCAGCGTCAGAGACACTCAAGCAACATGGTTTATCTTATACCGAGTTCGATATTCTTGCCACGCTTCGGCGCGGGGGCTCGCCATACCGGTTGACCCCGACCCAGTTGAGCAAGACCACTCTGCTCACGTCAGGGGCAATGACCGCCGCGTTGAATCGGCTAGAAAGCATGAAGTTGATACGCCGTAAACACAGTGATACGGATCTGCGAAGCCGCTCAGTTACATTGACCAGCAAGGGGGTCCGGCTGGTCGAGGCTGCGGCAGCGGATCGCTTTCAGGAAGCACTGACCTGGACCTCGAACGTTGCAAAAGAAAAACAGATCACACTCGCCAAGCTGCTCAAGGCCCTCAACAGGGCACAGAATAGTTAGCCAGCAGGCTTGATTAGAAAAGTCAAAAGCCTGACCCTCTGGTTTCTCCCATCTCCTAAAGTTGAGGAAATGAATTTCCCGCTCCTTCGCGGCGTTATTTCATATAAAACTCATTCTACTTACCGTAGCATGTAAAATTTTTTAGAAAACTGACCTTGTTTACCGCCTTTTTTCATTAATTCTAGAAAATTCATCTGTCAGGTGCTTTAATTAATGATGAGCTTAATTAACCTAAACACCTTGGAGGTATAAAATGGATGTACAACTGTTGGTCACCAAAACTGATTTCTGCATACCAAATCTAGAATCTGAGTTTCAAAATATCGGCGTGGAGTACCATCTCGAGTATATTGAAAACCATCCGGAGTTGGTTAAATCGCATCATATACGCCACTCCCCCACAATCCTGGTTGACGGTAAGCTGGTCTTCAGACTTCAACCTAGCCCCCAGCAACTAACCCGTTATTTTGCCAGTTTGTCATCATTTGGCTCTAGCTAAACCTTGCGGATGATTAACAGTGTCGGACCGACATAACGTCGTATCCTCTTTTTTACTTTTTCATCACCAAGGTAAGTCCATCACTGATGGGCAATAAACTCATTTCTACTCGTTCATCCCGATGGATTTTTATATTCAATTCGCGTAATGCAACGGTATCTGAGTCATCGATTGAATCGTCAGCCACCGTCCCGCTCCACAGGGTATTATCGATGAGGAGCAAGCCTCCTGAACGCAGTAACTTCAAACTAGCTTCATAATAAGCGTCGTAGCCGGTTTTATCGGCATCAATAAACACCATATCAAAATTGTTTGCCTTTGCTTCATCCAGCAATCCATTTAAAGTTTGTTGTGCTGGCGCAATGCGTAAATCAATCTTGTGCTCGACTCCAGCCCGTTGCCAATAACGCCTGGCGATCGCCGTCCATTCTTCGCTAATGTCGCAGGCGATCAATTGGCCATCGTCAGGTAGAGCCAAAGCCACCGCCAGGGATGAATAGCCGGTGAAGGTACCAATTTCGATCACCTTCTTAGCATTAATCAGCTTTGCCATTAACTGCATAAACTGACCTTGCTCCGGCGATATTTGCATATTAGCCCACTCTAGCTTGGCGGTTTCCTCGCGCAGTGCCTTTTGTTCTGGCTGTTCACGTAATGAACGGTCTAGAATATAGTTATATAGTTGGTCCGTCAGGTTCAAGGTTCGAGTGGACATTCTGCTCTCCTGTTTTAATATTTCAAAGGATTTGTGAAATCTCATTCAAGAAATAATGAGATTATTTGATTATAGTAGAACCCATTTTGATTACCAGAAAAGGGATAAGATTCGGCGTTTTTATCTCAAAGCTTAAGACTAAAAATTGAGGAAGTCAGTTTATCAGTGCCAACTAATAAGGTAGGGCCTTCACCTATTTGGGTAAACCCTAGCTTTTTATAAAAAGTTTGTGCCTGGTAGTTAATGTCGGACACGCATAACCACAACCATTTGCTACCATTTATTTTTGCTTGTTCTACTATACTATCAAATAGTTTACGCCCCAAACCGCCGCCATAATAGCTCGACATCACGTAGATTTGTTTTAGCTCGGACGCTTGGCCGTCAAGCTCAATTGGGCATGAATGATGTTTTAATAGGTAGAATCCAGATGGCTCTTTTTCTTCAAAAGCGACTACTGCAACGGTGTTATCCAGGCTCAAACTCTCCTCTATAGCCTTTTCCGAATAGTACTCTCTGCAGTAAATTTCCAAGTTCTGCTTAGAATGAACTCCTTCGTAGGCTTGGGTGAACGTTTCCCTGCACAGCTCAACTAGCAGTTGTGTAGACTCTGGGCCTATTTTCTCAAAATTTAACATCGCTATACCCGATTTCGATTATATTGCCACTTTGCCTAACCCCAAACTTTGGGACCGAGCGCGCAGTGCGTAGGTCCCAGCAATACGAAGCATAGCGACAACGGCTTGTTGTTAAATTTCCCCATAGGGTGCCATAGACATTTTGAAGTCTTTGAATATCTTGTCTCTAAGAGGAATGATATCTCTCTACTTGGAAAATCAATAACCATAAATAAATCCGGTGTTGAACCTCCATACAGAGCTTTCTCAATTCGTTGCCGACGTATAACCTCTCCGCCATGCTTTAAAAGGTAGTTTCTTACTAGCTCAGACCACATGCTCCCCTTACTAACAGGTGCCCTATTAGTTAAACGTGTAGACTACAGACAACCACAAAGATTGACCGGGAAGCGGTGTCAATGAATTGCCGTAACCTTTACTCCGTTGGGTAAAGTCATTCCCTGAATCGGCTTTCCGCAAGCCTGGGGCCAAAACTTTTCGGTCAAATAAATTCTCCACTTTCACACTCGTACGAAGTTGCCCAATATCGTAGTTCAGAGCCAAATCGAAAATCATTCGACCGCCGACTTCTACCCCCTGGATACTCAAAGGGTTGCGTGAGTAAAGTTTGGTACGCGAGAGGAAATTTCCTTTAAAATGAACACTCCAGGTTTCGCTGAATGGTATATTGATTGCAGCGTTGACCTTATGTGGAGCAATATCACCCAACTCTATTTCCTGCGCTATCCAGTCTCCTAAATCGTGGTCAAAACTACGGCTACTTTTGGCTTTGGTATAGGTGTAATAGAAATTGCCTGAGATCGCATCTACACCTACAAAAAAGTTTGGATACTCAAACCGTCCTCGGTATTCCAGCCCCCAGATATCTCGCTCAGCATCGTTCAAAGCGTCTTCACGGATCACATTGCTATATCGGGCGGAATATAACGAAACATCGTGTAACCATTGATCACCCTGATGCATCAATACCAGCTCAATATTATTGGCTTTTTCCGGTAGCAAATCAGCGTTGGCCTGACGATCGCTCCAGCCGCCGTAAAGTTGTTGCGCTGGCGGCTCCTGAAAGGCCTCGCCATAAATGACTTTGAAAGCTGTTTTGCTCTGATTGAATTTGTATATTGCCGAAAGTCTGGGACTGGTGGAATCACCCCAGAGACTGTTATTGTCATAACGCACACCAAAATTGAGACGCCATGGAAAAGCATCATAGATAGTACCAAAATAGACGCCTTTGTCGTTAAAGGACTGGCGATTATTGCTTGGCACAGTATCCAGTGGTCGATCATCGAAGGTATACACAAGATCCGTACTATGAAATATAGCCGCACCATAACCATAAGGTCCAGTCTCTTCAATCGATGTGGTCGAACTGTACGCGCCCCAATAGCCTGGAATATCGTAAGCTTTGGTAACGTCGCTTGACTGATAACGCCAACCCCCAATGATTTTCAATGCTTCGCTCATGTCGTATTGCATATCTTGTTTTAGCTCAAAAGCGTCACTTGTGGCATTCCAGTTAGTAAGACTGATAAACGCATACGCCGACATGCCTTCGCGCCAGTCGGGCTCAGCTTCAACCCAATTACCCCACACTCGGCTATCGCGATACAGGACAAAATTGGTAACGGTCAGTTGCTCAGACACCGTCCAGTCGTGCAGCAGATAAATTTGTTTAGAATGCCTTAACCAGTCCCCATTATTTTGTCCCCGGTCGGCAGCATAATTGGTGCCATAACCTTCATCTGTCTGCCAATAAATCAACCCAAGTTTCCAATCTCCATAGGAGACATCACCGAGCAGGCCCCTATCATTAGTGGGATCATAATAGAGGCCATAATTAACGCCATCATTAGACAGGTCTAGCATAGGCCCCCAAATGTTGGGATCCTTGTAGAGTTGATTGCTCAAAAACCCCCAACGGTCGGACAAGTCTTCCTCGTCACTTTCGAACAGCCGGGCCGATAGGCTGTATCTGAACCCTTTGAGATTACCCCGGGCAGCGATCTCGACGCCTCGCGAGTTCCAGCTGCCGAGTTCCGCTCGAGTCGTAAATTCATGTTCACCCGATTGGAAGTCATCGGCATTTTTGGTGATAATATTAATGATACCCAAAAATGCATTAGCACCGTATAACACAGATGCTGGACCATAAAGTACTTCCACCCGTTCGATATTGGAAATTGGGTACTGTCGGCTTAACATGGCATGCTGGCTCCATAGATGGTTGTCTACCACGCCGTTGACCATAACTAAAGTTCGGGTTGAAAACGGTGTACGGTAACCCCGTTGATAAAAAGTGATAGGTGAAGAAGCGCCGCTCTCTATGACATCGAATCCGGGTAAATCAGCCAAAATATCGCCTAAGCTATGATAACTTCGCTGTTTAAAGTCCCTCTCGGTGAGTATCACCATCGCCGCTGGAGCGTCTATGAGTGACTCCTCCACTCCGCTAGCAGTGGTCACGACAAGATTCAATAGCTGCTCCAAACTCATTTGAAATATGTCTGGAGTTTCATCAGCGTGGCTGGAATTAATAAGACCGATGGCCACTAATACAAAAGATAAAAAAAGTTGGGTTGTTAAGCAAATATCATAAGTCGCACCACGTTTCATTGTAGTTACCTCCGATATGATCCTAACTAATAATTTTAGAACAACTATTCGTTTTTCACCGAAATATTTTCGATATTTTCAGCCTGTCAAGCGCCTATGATTCGATTTAAACTTTGATTTATTGCCTGTTTCATTGCTCCATGTAGGTAAGTTACTGGTGAACTTTGAAAAATGAGGGAGACTGTACACACAAATTGTGTGAGTCTTGTTTTCATGGAGTTAGTGTCATGGAAGATAACACTGGCATTAAACGAACCTTTAGGGTCGCCCATTAGCCCCATCTACTCACATTAAGATTAGTCGTAATTAGCGACCAATTTAAGCACTGTTTTTTGCAATTCAGCAAAGTTTTTTCTGCCTAATAATGCTTTAAACTCATTTTCAATAATCACTTTGATATCGTACGCGGCGTGAAGAGCCTTTTCGCCAAGTTTAGTGAATTGAATAATAAATGCTCGCCTGTCTTCGGGATCTTTGCTCTTTCTGATATATCCTTTCGCTTCTAAATCGCTAGCGAGTTGCCCCATCGCTTGTTTGGTCATCCCGGCCCTTTCTGCAATAGTGGTTATTTGGGTGCCACTTAAATCAAGATTAGCGAATAATGCCGAGTGGGAAAGTTTGACGTCCTTAAATCCTCTTTCATGTAGCAGGCTTAACGCTCTTTCACTATAAGTTCTACCGGCCCTTTGGAAAAGCCGTCCCATATTGTTATCGCTTAGCTCAATAGATTTATGGCTAAGATCTTTTGTCGTTTTATCTTTCACAAATTGACCCTTGCAATATTAGTAATGCTACTTTACTATATATGGTAAATATAC
The DNA here is from genome assembly GCA_964578045.1 of uncultured Kangiella sp. Lineage (GTDB taxonomy): Bacteria > Pseudomonadota > Gammaproteobacteria > Enterobacterales > Kangiellaceae. The sequence continues at coordinate 9,201 of CAZOBX010000200.1, forward strand.
TTTACTATATCACAATTCGAAATTCTTAGTAGTGAGTAAAAAGCATTATCGCGCTAACTTTGATAAGACAATTTAACCTCAACTCGGGATAAGAAAAGCCAAAAAACTTAACTATTTTAGAAAGTGACAAAAAATCATGGTTCCTTTTGATTTAGCTTAAAGCTTAATATTAGTCCAGTGCAACTATTTTAGTGACTATCAAGGCGAGCTTGCCTCATGGTACCTACTTTTGGTGCGCAGTAATAGCTGGCTATTGGTAGCAAAATCAACGCGGAGAGCCGCTAAAATAGTTGTGCTGGATGGCTGTTCTTATCCCGAGTTGAGGTTATTTAAGGAGACACTATGATTAGGCCTGCAACTGAAAGCGACTTTGACGACATTCTTCAGATTATTAATGACGCAGCGACGGCCTATAAAGGGATAATCCCGTCTGACCGATGGCACGAACCTTATATGTCAAAGCATGAGCTTGAAATTCAGATTAAAGAGGGCGTTTCTTTTATCTGTTACGAAGACGATGGACAAGTGACCGGTGTTATGGGCTTTCAAGATAAGATCGATGTCAATTTAGTCCGTCATGCCTACGTGAAAACCGTTGAAAGAAATAAGGGTATTGGTTCTATTTTAATTAGGGAGCTAGTTAAAGAATCGAACAAACCGCTTTTAATTGGCACCTGGAAAGCCGCCAGTTGGGCGATTAAGTTTTATCAGAACCATGGATTTGTGCTCGCTTCTGAAGATGATAAAAATAGATTATTGAAAAAATACTGGAATATACCCGAACGTCAAATTGAAACTTCTGTCGTCTTGGTAGAGCGTCATTATTTAAAATAGATCATAGATTGTTAAATCTATCTTTAGTCATTTCATATAAACTGACGTTTTGTTTAAAACTTACGATTCCTGGTACTGTTTCATATTCTTTAATAAATATAAAACCAACTTTTTCTAGAGCTTTATGAGGACCTATATTTTTTGAATAGGGCTCGCAAATCAATTTTTCTAATTTAAAATTTTTAAAATAATAGGGTAGCGTCATTTTGAGAAATTCAGAACCTAAACCATTTTTTCTATTATTTATATTCCACATATGCAAATGCATTGTAGCAACTTTAGAAAAAGTAATTTGATTGATATTTGAGTGACCAATAGCTTGGTTGTTAAGCTCCCATATTAAGTAATAGTATTCTTTATTTTTAATTTCTTTTGCTAATTCTAATTTGTGTTTTTTTATCCAATTTGATTTTATTGGTATTTTTCTTATATCTGCCCCCATTGCTAACAGACGCACTGCATCAGCGTTGCAGAAATAATCTACAACTGATTCGATATCTTCTACAACCATTTCTCTTACTGTTAATTTCATCTTTAATTAATCCATTGGCAAAAACTGGAGGTCAAGCTGGTCTTCCCCATCATTTCCGGATACTCAGTTAGTGGACATTCATCCGCCAATCAAAGGTGTTCGGACTGATATATCCTATCCCAGAAAGCTTTCTTTTTCGATTATAAAATAATTCAATATATTCAAATCACGATTGTCTCGCTTGATTGCGCGGTAGCTGCCGTCAGAACAACGTAACGCTTTAATAACATTATATTTTTGAATTAATATAACACCGATTTTGCGCTTAAACGAGTGGTTTTAGGCTACAAACGGGCATAATAAGCAACGGTAGGTTCCTCGATAACATTGTAATCATCCAAACGGTTTGCATTGTGACAAATGGACTCGTTCTAGGTATACATCTTCCTCCTTAAAGATGGTTTTTTGGTAGTAAAAACAGGCTTCTAAGCCCAATTATAGGTAGGTAATGGCGTGAATTCTGTTGTTTTTCAAAAGATTACGTTGGTCCGACCCTACGCCACAGTAATAACAACATCCGAGCCAAGTATTATCGAACTCGTTTAAATTGCGTAGATATACTTTTCCTTGATAAATTTGAAATTTTAGTTGTGACATATCAGGTACAAGAACATGGTCGGCAGCTGAGGCTTTTGTAAAAAATGAAGCCAATAAAATTGTCACTAATAGATATTTATTCATTCTGTGTATCTC
>CAZOBX010000201.1:0-11252 GCA_964578045.1 uncultured Kangiella sp.
TAGCTCAGCTGGATAGAGTAACTGGCTTCGAACCAGTTGGTCGGGAGTTCGAATCTCTCTGGGCGCGCCAATCCAAAAAAGGTCACCTAATCAGGTGACCTTTTTTAGGCCTAAAGTAATACTTTGCTGACCGTTTTATTAAGCGTATCTGGGTTAAAAGGTTTGACAATCCAGCCTGTAGCACCTGCCATTTTTCCTTCATTTTTTTTGTCACTGGCGGATTCCGTCGTTAACAGTAAAATGGGAATGAATTTATAGTTTGGTAGTGCACGTAGGTCGGCGGTGAGTTCCAATCCACCGCGGTTGGGCATATTAACATCGCTAATGATTAAATCGAATTGAGTGGTTTTTGCCTTGTCGAGTCCATCGTTGCCATCAGTGGCATCAACGACGGTGTGTCCAGCGGTTTTTAATGTAAAAGATACCATCTGTCTCATGCTTGCAGAATCATCGACTATTAGAATATTGGCCATTAATTTATTTCCAAAATTTTTTAATACAATGGGTTTCCCAGTGCCGACAGGCTTTCGCTTATTAATAGTATAGACATAATTTAAAGATATTGCGGAAAAACACTCTAAATAAAATAACCTGATGTATAATTGCCGTTTTATACCTTCTGCTTGTCATAATTTGGATTCTTAGGACTGTTATGCTGATTTCTTACACAGATTTATCGGATGATGCCGTGTATTCTTTGGCCAAAGAGTGGGTCGTGGCAAATTTGTCAGATACAGACGCACAACCATTGGTTACCGAATGGACTGAAAAAACGGTTCAAAAAATTAAAAAGGGTGAACTATTGATCGAGTTTGGCGAGGAGTCCCAAACCGTTTACCTTAAAACCAAGGATGAACTAAATTTCCAAACCGTTGACGTTGGCCAAAATGAATAACTATTGTTTGCGAAGATTAAGGTATGCTCTAAAATTAAGCGATAAATTGATGTTAGATATTTTCTCTAAGGTTAACTTTAAGTTGACGCCGGTGGAATTACAGAGTTATTTGTTAAAAGAGGATGACAAGAAATTTGTCCCTTTACCTGATTATATATTAACCATTTTTCTGGATGGATTAATTGTATTTAAACGCGGTAAACGAGATGAAGAGAAAGAACTTTCACAAAATGAAAGAGTGGCATTGAGTAAAAAACAGAAACTAAATAACAATATCATTGTGAATAAAATAAAGATCGCACTGTCATTAAAAGCGGATGAGCTGATTGCACTATTAGCCCTGGCTGATTTTCGAATCTCAAAGTCAGAAACCAGTGCGTTCTTTCGCAAACCGGAGCATCGAAATTATCGAGAGTGTGGTAACCAGTTTTTAAGAAACCTATTAACCGGGCTTACACTTAAATATCGCTCAAAAAAGCAATCTGAGACGCGCGCTACAGACTAATATTACCGTTGGAATCGAAATAGGGTCTTCCTCTAGCGACACCTTACAATTGGACCAGAGTCGACAGAGCTCCAATCACGCCGCCAAAAACGCCGCCCCAGACTACCAGCCAGCCTAAGTGTTTTTTAATCATTTCTTGAACAATTTTTTTGACCATATTAGGCGTTAATTCATCCAACCGTTTTTCGATAATAACCGAGACTTTGTCGCGAATGTCATCGGTAATATTCGGTTGTTTCATTTCCTGTTTGAGAATTTCATCAAATTCAGGCGAATTGGTCATCTCCACCAATGACTCTTTCATATTTTTTATAAAAGGATCTTTAAGAGGCATTAGCGCTTCTTGACCACCAAACATACCCAACATGCTGCCGAAAGACGACTCCATAATCACCAGGATTAACCTGTCAAAGGCTGGTGAAAGGTCGACTTGTTCTATCACCGGCGCCAGCACTAACTCGACTTCCCGGCTACCGGCGTCTTGCATAAAACGGTCAAGGTTTTCCTGGCTAAAAAATTCTTCCATCATCATGCGACGTATGGCGCCCTTAAAGTCTTCAAATCGTGCAGGGATAACGCCAGAGCCATACAGACCAGGAACTTTTTCAAATAACATATGAATAGCCAACCAATTGGTGATAGCGCCAGAAAATGCAAAAAGACCAATCGTAAATATTAGAGCATTAGACGTATAATGACCCAAGACAATCAGTCCGGCCGCTAATGAGTTTGTAATTAAGCTTTTGTTCATTGAATTATTCGTTTTCGCTAAGAGGAAGAATTACCACAGGAATGGATATTAACAATTTTGACTTTAAATTCATAACCTCAATTGAACAGATTAGTCGCGACGATTGGAATTCGTTGCTTCAGACTGATTATCCGTTTATTCAATATGAGTACTTATATGCTCTGGAGTCCTCTGGTTGTGTCTGTCCAGAGTCAGGATGGCAACCAAATCACTTGATTGTGAGTTTGAAAGACCTGGTAGTAGCAATATTGCCTTTGTACATTAAAACTCACAGTTACGGTGAATATGTTTTTGATTTTCAGTGGGCAAATGCTTTTCATCAGGCAGGACTCAATTATTATCCTAAATTAGTTAGTGCGATCCCTTTTACACCTTGTGCCGGTGAAAGGCTCTGTATTAATCCGGAGTATTGCGACGATTTGCAACCGATGATCTTAGAGCAGGTGGTGAATCTGGCAAAAAGACTGAATATCCTTTCCTGGCATTTGTTGTTTCCTGAAACTGACCTTTCTAAGGTAAAACAGCATTCGGGTATTATGCAACGGTCTGGTATGCAGTATCACTGGTTCAACAAAAACTACCAATCATTCTCAGATTTTTTAACCAACTGTAAAATGAAACCCCGAAAGAACATAAAAAGAGAGCGGCGAATTGTAGCAGACGCAGGAATAAAGGTTCAAATCGTCGAAGGTTGTGATATCACTCAAAGCCTTTGGAACGATTTCTTTTATTTTTATCAGCGAACCTATGTTAAGCGAAGCGGCAATCGTGGATATTTGAATCAGGCATTTTTTGAAAATATCGGTCAATCAATGGCCGGTAAACTAATGATGGTAGTAGCCACATTGTCGGATGAAGTTATTGCCGCTTCGTTATTTTTTAAAGGAGAAAAGGTATTATATGGGCGTTATTGGGGGGCGTCGGCGGAATATGAGTTTCTACATTTTGAAGCTTGCTATTATCAAGGGATTGAATATTGCATCCGTCATAGGCTCGAACATTTTGACGCCGGGGCACAAGGCGAGCATAAGATACAGCGAGGGTTTGAACCGATAGAAACCTATTCATTTCATTGGATTGCAGAGCCGCAATTTCGCCAAGCTATATCAAACTTTCTCACTCAGGAGTCGGGGTATGTGGAAACCGCGATAAAAGAATTAAAGAGAAAATTACCTTTTAGATGATGTTTTTACAGTTTGCTGTTAGATTAGCGCTAACTTATAACCTTTCCACAAGTCATTATGTCAATACGTCAACACTATGCCTATGAATTGGTGACTGGCCTCAAGGTAGGTCGGTTGAACATGGGCATCAATACTCAGTTTATTGTTTACCGAATGAACGAAACGGTGATTGATGCGGGGCCTAGTAACCAATGGCGATACGTACATTCGTTTTTAAAACAGGCTCCGGTTGAGCAATTATTGTTAACTCATCATCATGAAGATCACAGCGGTAACGCGCAGCGTATAGCCAACAAATTTGATCTCACACCTAAAGCGCCCGGTTTGTCGTTGCAAAAACTCGCCAAAGGATATCCGACACCTTTGATTCAAAAACTGGTTTGGGGCAATCCCAGGCCAGTAAAAACTACACCACTCAAAGAGCTCGAATTCTTGGCAGACGGCAGTCCAATAAGACCGGTCGCTACACCTGGACACGCTAAAGACTTGACCTGTTACTTATTGCCGCAACAAGGTTATTTGTTTTCTGGCGATCTGTATATTGCTAAAACTATTAAATTAATGCGCAGTGATGAAGACTTGACACAAATGATTAGCAGTCTCAAAAAAGCAATCGCACTGGATTTTGAGGTTTTATTTTGTCCGCATGGCGGTATCTTCGAACAAGGCAAAAAGGCCTTGCAGGGTAAACTCAATAATATTCTGGAATTATGTTCAAAAGCCCAGCAACTCGCTAAAAAAGGCTGGGATAAAAAACGCATAACATTGCACCTACTAGGTCCGGAGGATATGATAGCAAAACTGTCCCGAGGTAATTTCAGTCGCTCAAATTTGATTAATCAATGTTGTTTGGTTGAACCAAAATTAATCAACTGAAACGAAAAAACTCTGCAAACTCCAAAATAGGGATTGTCCAAGGTCCGTTGCCAGCGCCTGTCTTGCTTTGTTTGTTAAAATTGCTCTGCAAGGAAATGATTAAATAGAAACTATACCCGAGTATTTGATTTTGGTTTGATCTGCTGCTTCATTAATTCGATGAAAATTGTTAATCTAACCCCATACCTGTTGAGAGTGAGATAATTGAGTGGAAAATAGCTTAAAACAACGCATTATCGGTGCCATCGTATTAATCGCCTTGGCAATCATATTTTTACCGACAATCTTAAAAGATAAAGCGAATAGCGGGACCTTTGAAAGTAAGATCCCTGCTCAGCCGGAAGAATTGGTCAATTATCGAGTGGATACTCAAAAAATCGATGAGCTGGTGGCCGATCAACAACAAACAGAAAAACCAAGGTCAGATCAACAAGATTCGACCGATAGTCTGCTAAAAACAGTGGCAAAATCTGAAGTAAAACAAAGCACTAAAGCCAATCAGACAACTGAATCGACAAAAATTGCTAAGCGTAAAACCAAACAAACTACTTCTGGTGATAGTCAAATTGTCAGTGAAAAGGATTCCAAATTGGTATTACCACCAGAAGAGAGCAAAATTAGTCAAAAATATCGAGATGCAGCTTGGGTAATACAGGTGGCTAGTTTTTCCAAAGAAAGCAATGCAAAAAAGATGGTCAGCAAGTTAAAAGCGAATAATTACAAGGCCTATCGCCGAAAAGTCATATCGGGAGGTCAAACGGTATTCAGAGTCTTTGTGGGCCCCTATATTGAAAAAGATGACGCTCAAAAAACGCTTTCATCAATCAGTATTCTGAGCGAGAGTAATGCGATACTTAAACCATTTGACCCGATCAAGCATTAAGTCGAATAAATAAGTTACCAAAGCTCGGCCATATTTGGTAAAATTCCTGCCAATTTAACAACCTCCAGAATATTACCTCCTATGCAGTGGATAGATTGGGCTATATTAATTGTCATTGGGCTTTCAGCCGGTATCAGCCTGTTACGAGGATTTGTACGCGAGGCGTTTTCATTAGCCGGTTGGATCCTTGCTTTTTTTGTTGCCAAAGGCTTCTATCAAGAGTTTTCCTCATTACTCGAATCCAGTATCGAAACGCCAAGCCTGAGATACGCGGTGTCCTGGGCTGTGTTATTTATTCTAACCCTGACCCTCAGCGGTCTAATTAATTATATTTTAAGCCAGTTAATTGAAAAAGCCGGTTTGAGCGGTATGGATCGTATCATGGGTATGGCATTTGGTGCCTTGCGCGGTGTGCTACTGGTATCGGTTGCGGTCCTTTTGTTGCGAGAATTTACCCCGGTAGAACAGGACAAGTGGTGGATAAAGTCTGAGTTGATCCCACATGTCGAAATACTTGGTAATTGGTTTTACGACAAGGTGGATGAGGTTTTACCGGGAGTGACAACTCGGTTATCTGTTAAAGGTTAAATTAAACGATTATTACCGAAGTTTGATTGGTATTAATTGCTATTTGCTAGTTTTATTTTGTAGTTACAGTCTAAATAGGTTATCAGAAAATGTGTGGTATTGTTGGTATTTATAGTTCGTCCCCGGTTAATCAAAGTTTGTATGACGCATTGACCGTATTGCAGCATAGAGGCCAGGACGCAGCCGGAATTGTTACCTTACAGCATGGTAAGATGTTTTTACGTAAGGCCAACGGTTTGGTCAAAGATGTCTTTCATACTCGTCATATGCGCCGTTTACAGGGCAATATTGGCGTTGGTCATGTTCGATATCCAACTGCCGGTTGTTCAAGTTCTGCGGAAGCACAACCCTTATATGTCAACTCACCTTACGGTATCGTGTTAGCCCACAACGGTAACCTGACCAACAAGAATGAATTGAAAAAAGAGCTTTGGCAAACCGATCGGCGCCATATAAATACCAGCTCTGATTCAGAAATATTGCTGAATATTTTTGCTCACGAAATGCAGCAAAGCCAATCCGGCACAGTCTCCCCGGATGTGGTTTTTAACGCGGTCGAAAAGCTCAATAAACGATGTAAAGGCGCATATGCTGCGGTCGCTCTGATAGCAGGCTATGGTATGGTTTGTTTCCGTGATGCTTATGGTATTCGACCCGCAGTATTTGGTAAAAAAGTTGTTAATGGGATCAATGAATATATGGTGGCATCGGAAAGTGTCGCGTTAGACGCTTTAGGTTTCACGTTAGTCAGAGATGTAAGGCCCGGAGAAGCTATTTTTATCGATAACAACGGTGAGCTACATTGCAAACAATGTGCAGTCGTTAGAGAGCCCGCCCCATGTATTTTTGAACACGTTTATCTAGCCCGTCCGGATTCGTTTATTGATGATATATCAGTGTATCGCTCGCGACTAAGAATGGGTGAAAAATTGGCTGATAAGATTACCAGAGAATGGCCCGATCATGACATTGATGTGGTGATCCCAATCCCGGATACTTCAACAACCAGCGCAATGCAACTGGCGTTCAAGCTAAATATTAAACTTCGCCATGGCTTTGTAAAAAATCGTTATATCGGCAGAACATTTATAATGCCCGGTCAGGAAATACGTAAGAAATCTGTTCGTCAAAAACTTAACGCCATTGGTTTGGAGTTTGCCGGCAAGAATGTATTGTTGGTTGACGATTCAATTGTTCGCGGCACGACCAGCGAACAAATTGTCGAAATGGCGAGAGATGCTGGCGCTAACAAAGTCTATTTTGCGTCTGCTGCGCCTCCAGTGAGATATCCTAATGTGTATGGGATCGATATGCCATCAGCCAAAGAGTTGATCGCCCACGGTAAGAGCGAACAGGAAATTGGTCAGTTGATTGGTGCCGACAAATTAATTTATCAAGATTTACAGGACTTGATTGATACCTGTCGAGAAGGCAATCCTGATATCACTCGTTATGATACTTCGGTCTTTGATGGCAAATATGTTACTGGCGACATAGATGCAAGCTATTTAGAAAGGTTGGATTTAGAGAGGAATGATTTGGCTAAGGATTCCAGCAGCATAGAAAAAATAGATGACGATGCTGACGAAGGGGATGACTGTGATAGCAACATTGAATTGCATAATGTCGGTGGTTCTTAAAATTGTCCACCCTTGCTGCTTTCATATTAAAAATTTTCGGCTGGCATTTAGTCGGAGAGCTCCCAGAACAAAAAAAATATGTCGTTATTATCGGTCCACATACTTCTAATTGGGATTTCTTTATATTTCTATTAGTTAAGTTTGCCTACCGGTTAAAAGTTGTTTTTATTGGAAAACATACCATATTTATTGGACCAGTTGGTTGGGTCTTGAGAAAAATTGGAGGGATCCCGGTAGAAAGGTCGAGCGCTCACAATGTTGTAGATAGAATAGTCGAAGAATTTTCAGTACGAGACGAAATGGTTTTTGCACTTTCACCAGAAGGAACTCGCAGTTATCTTGATCATTGGAAAAGTGGGTTTTATCATATTGCACGAAAAGCCAAAATACCCGTACAAACGGCGTTTTTAGATGTCAGCAGTAAACAAATCGGTTGGGGGCCGTTATTTCATTTGACCGAAGACAGGCATTCGGATTTAGAAAAAATAGCGGAATTCTATTCAGACAAGCAAGGATTTAAACCAGAAAATTTTAGCAAAATTATATTCAAGTGTTCAGGTCACAAGGAATGACGAGACAATGCCAGGGAACTTTATTTTGACAAAACGCCATATCACTCTATTTCTAACGACCCTGTTATTGAACCATTTGGTAAATTTTGTTTGTTTAGCCAGTATTCAAGATTATCGTTATCAAAAAGCCTTTAAGGTGCAACGATTGTCTTTAACAGATGGCTTATCTCAAAGTGTGGTTAAAGATGTTATTCAGGACAGTGATGGTTATATCTGGTTGGCGACGGAAGATGGATTAAATCGTTTTGACAGCTATGAGTTTAAAACCTTTCGGCACGATCACAAAAATAATCAATCTCTACACGAAAATTGGGTTATTAGCCTACTCGAAGAGCCGGGTCACGGTATTTGGGTAGGCACTGTTTCCGGGTTAAGTTTTTATAATCCTGCAGATCAGTCGTTTACCGATTATACCGATTTTGATGTTGACCTAAGAACTAATATTCCAAACTTTCTGCTAGATGATCATTCAGTTGTGTGGATAGCCACTGACAACGGATTGTTTTATGTTGATAGGAATAAAAACTTGGTGGTGCCTTTTATATCCTCGGCAGGCAAAGATTTGGATGACGAAATAACCTATCTCACCGAGTCATCCGATTATATTTACGCCGCCACTTCAAATTGTATTTACAGGATTAACAAACTCAGCAAGGTGCTGATTAATCTTTGTGATAAAAACGCTCTCAATTTTTTAAACGATGCCGTTTTGACAGTGGTTAAAATTCAGAACCAACTGTTATGGATTGGAACCTCTAATGGCCTGTATCGCTATGATATTAAGGCAGATATTGTCGTCGAATATATTAATCAAGAAAATGACCCGAGATCGATAAGTGACAATGTGATTAATGATCTGGTCATCGATAAGGATTCCTCACTCTGGATTGCTACCACTAAAGGACTGAACTTATATAACAAAAATAAGGAAATCTTCGAGCGATATTCGCAACAAACCTTTGCGGAAGATGGGCTGTCATCCAATGACGTAATTTCGTTATATGTGGACAGTCAGGATCTGATTTGGCTAGGAACTTATGGTGCTGGGGTTAATATTCTTGATCCTAATCAGCATCAATTTGAACATCTGTTAACACGCACCGATGTTATTGAAGTTGGAAATAACAATACCATTCACGGAATAGAAAAAGACAAACAACAAAATCTTTGGCTGGCAAGTTATGGAGGTGGACTGATTAATTACGATTTGTTAACCGGTAATATAACCAGACCACTCGCTGATGCCAACTACGAGTATGACGAGTACGTTTACAGTTTGTTAATCGATTATTCTGATCGTCTCTGGGTGGGTACATTGAGTGACTTAGAAATAATTGACCTACAGAATAAAAGAGCCTTCGAAACCCAATTCGTAGTAGACGGCCAGACTGTGACTAGAATCGATGGTGTGGCTCGAATACATGAAGACCATCAGGGAACCATCTGGATCGGTTCAGAAAATGGTTTGTTTAAGGTCACTGACATCCAATATACAAAGGAATTATTACGAGTTGAACTTACTGATTTGACTCATAAGCTTCCAAATACTTTTTCTAATTATAGCACCACAGTGTCGACAATTATCGATGACCAATATGGCAACTTCTGGATCGGTGGCTATGCTGGACTTGTTCATTTTAAAGTTGATCAGGATGAATGGCTACACTATCGCTTCGATAAAAGAAACCCTCAGAGTCTGTCGAATGATAGCGTACAAGTCATTTACGAGGATAGCCAGGGATTTTTATGGGTCGGTACTGCTGATGGTTTAAATCGAGTAAATCGTTCTGAATTAGATAACGATACGTTTTACTTTGAACGGATTACTACCTATGAAGGACTTCCTAATAACGCTATTTACGGAATTCTAGAGGACCAAGATCAACAACTTTGGATTAGCACGACCCGTGGATTGGTAAAATATTCACATAATGCAATAAATATGGATGTATTCAGGGGGACCGATGGTTTGTCGAGCGATGAATTTAATACCGGTGCTTATTTTGCTGACAATGACGGCAGACTATTTTTCGGTAGCATTAATGGCATAACTATTGTAAATCGAGTCACTAATCGCTCTAATACAAATAATCAAAACTTGTTGTTTTCCCATGTGAAAATCGGAAACAGAAAGATCGATATATATCAGTTGAATCATTCTGCGAATCCTGCAATTACACAGCAAAGTGATGAAGCTGCGATTGACATTTCGGTCGTCAATATTAACTTTGATAAATTAGGAACACAAAGGTATCGATATCGGATCTTAGGCCTGGAAACGCAATGGAACTATTTAGGACTCAGTCGAAATATGTTTATTGCTGGTTTACCCGAGGGTTATTATCAACTTGACATTGAGTCGCAACTTGCAGGACAGCAATGGGGACATTTAAAACGATTAAGCATACAGGTAAATAGTAGCTTTTGGAATAGCAGCGAAGCATACTTTTTGATAGCTTTTACTATATTATTTATGTTCTTAACCAGTTTGTATTTTGTGGCAAGGATCTATAAAAATAGGATCAGAAAAATAAACAAAAAAATGAGCATTGAACTTTTGAGAACCAAGGCGTTACGTGCAGATAATGATACGTTAAAGTTTGAACTTCAAATAAAGGATAGTGAAGTTAATTCTTTAAGCAAAAAAATTGAGATTGATGAGCGAAAACTCGGTGTTGAAAAATATCGTGACCCTAGTACTGGTTTCTATCGTTTAAATTATCTAAATCAAATCAATGATGAAGATTGGACTGAAGAGCATGGAACAGAAAATACCACAGGATTTTCTTGTTATAACAATTTAGTTGTTTTTGAATTGACCGATTATTCCAAGGTTAATACTGATTTGGGACCGCTAGCTGCAACCGAGTTAGTCGCCAAAGTATCGCTAAATATGAAGCAAAAAACTGATTCACAAACACAGATATTTTGTATAAGAAACGGTATGTTTCTGATTCTAAATAGCCATGCGGATGGAACGACTTTCCGGGATAGCGTGATTAATTTACATCACCAAATCGTTCGAAGTGAGTTCGAGGTTGCTAACGGAGTGTCGGCCCACAGTAATGTTGCGCTTTCGATTATGGATATAAGTCAATGTGACGTCAGTTCAAAAACTGAATTAATGGCAATGGTGACGCTTATTATCGAAGTTCATGAATTTTTCGAGACGAAAAAGCAACAAACAGGCAATCTATTTCACCCCGGCCATAAGGCAAGCTATTACCTTCGAGAATGTAAGAATTTGGATCCGGGTGAATTACAAAAGACTGGAGCTCTATTGATAAGTGAGCTTTAGCAATCTATACCCGCGCTACCTCAAAATGCAGATTCCAGCAAGGCTATAAGCGACCATATT
>CAZOBX010000202.1:0-11220 GCA_964578045.1 uncultured Kangiella sp.
CCTAAGACGCTTGCTCGAGGGTATTTTAACACCAGCTATGTCGAGCAAATTCTACAACGACATAAAGACGGCTCCGAGGATCTTAGCCGGCGAATTTTCGCTCTTCTAAATCTTGAACTTTGGCACCGAAAATATATCGACGAAAATCAATGAAAGTATTACTTGTGACCAATTTATTTCCATCCGCCATGGATCCAGAGCGCGGCGTATTCACTCTTCAATTAGCCAAACAAATGGCTAAACACTGTGAACTCACTGTTATTTGCCCCCTCCCCTGGTTTCCTAAATGGAAAATATTTAGCCGATTAGAAAAGTGGTATATTTTTTCAAAGGTGCCTTACCAATATCAAATTGATGGAGTGAAAGTGTATTCTCCTAAATACCCAATGATTCCAAGAGTATCTGAAGCTATGCAAGCAAAACTAATGACTTTCGGCTTAGAACGCTGTATCTCAAAGCTGCATAAACAGCAATCTTTTGATGTCGTTAATTCTCACTGGTTTTACCCTGACAGCGTTTCCGTGGATACGATTAGCAGCCATTTAAATATTCCCCACATCGCAACAGGACTCGGTTGCGATGTGAACCAAGATCTTTTTGATAGCAATAAAAGGCAAGCTATCCTTGATATGACTAGCAGGGCCAAAGCTTTAACGGTTGTTTCCAGTGACTTAAAAAAAGTACTGGTCGATGAACTGGTGCCAGCAGAAAAAATTCATACTCTACCTAATGGTGTCGACGTAAGTCAGTTTAAGATTCAGAACAAGCAACTGTGTCGTGAGCAGTTAGGTTTAAAAAATACCCAGAACATCATATTATACGTTGGCCGTCTAAGTGAAGAGAAAAATATCGCTCGTTTGATTGAAGCCTTTTCACTGATCAAAAATACAAAAGATATTCGGGAGCTATATATAGTAGGAGACGGTCCCCTCAGATGGGAACTCGAAAACTTGACTAAAAAGTTGAACCTAGACCAACGAGTACACTTTGTGGGAAAGGTAGAACATGCACTGGTTGCGACCTGGATGGGGGCTACAGATCTATTTTGCCTACCCAGTATTCGAGAGGGGTGTCCGAATGTTGTTTTAGAAGCGCTAGGTAGTGGGAGACCTGTGATAGCCAGTAATGTAGGAGGCATACCTGACATGGTTTCTAACGATACAGGAGTCCTCTTTCAACCATTGGATATAACGGATATAGCACGGGCTTTTGAGCAAGCAAACGAAAGAAACTGGGATGGCGAAATGATCGCTAACTCTGTTAAAGAACTCACTTGGGAAAATGCCGCACTAAGTTACCTTGCCGTCTATAAGAGCGCAATCGCATAATTTTAGGTGGCGCTTTGATAGAGTGCCAGATATTGTTTAAGAACAACCGACTCATGAAAATTAGCTTCAAAATGAAGCCGTGCTTGCTTGCCCAGAGCCTCTCTTTTAGAACTCGAATTTGCCAATTTCACAATTGCATTGGTGTAATCTTCGACGTTTTTATTTTCTACCAAATATCCTGTTTTATTGTGCACAACAGTTTCTGGAACTCCGCCTACATTTGTCGCAATAACCGGCATCGACAAACTCATCGCTTCTAGAATGGCTATTGATATGCCTTCATAATCTGAAGATAATACGAAAACATCATTAGTCGCTAACCGTTCTGAAATATCCGTTCTAAACCCCAAAAACTGCACGTGTTCGGTTATACCTAATTGTTCAGTTAATTTCTTCAAAAAAGCGAGTTCAGGTCCATCACCTACAATTTCAAGTAATATGTTGCTATTTTGTTTTAAAGCGAGAGAAAAAGCATTGATTAGCAAAGGATAATTTTTAATTTTTGCGATACGCCCAACAGTGATAAGCCTTAATGGTAATTCAGTTTTATTTTTATTTATTTCTGAATTCTCAGTCTTCTCAAAATCTGCGATTCCGTTATGGATACGACTAATTTTATCCGCAGGAATCCCAATATCATCAATAATGTAATTTTTTATCGAATCAGATACTGGCACTATTTTGTGAGTATATTTGGACGCCTTTTTTTCTAAAAAATGTCTTACGAATTTTTTTATCCTGGATCGCCATCCGGGCGGATAATTAGTATAATGTCCATGTACCGTGTGAATAAGTTTTGGTCTCTTAGCTTTTTTTACTGCTAATGCAGACTCAAGATATACGCCCCAATCATGACTGTGCAAAATATCAACACTTTCATTAATAAGTAGTCGAGTTATTTTTTTGGGCAACTCAAAACTGTTACCCTCGCCCGTATCAAGAAAATGAACCTTTATATCTTTATTCAATTGCTTGACTAATTCGCCTTTTCTCTTTGTCAAACAGATGCTTACTCGGCATTGTTCACTTAACATATTAGCTAAATGAACAACGACCTTTTCTGCACCACCAAACTCAAGCGATTCAATAATGTGCATAATATGTTTGTTAGAAATGTTATTCAATCTGGCGTATCCTGATATTCTTGACATTTTTACATTGTTTTAATTCGAAATAATTGTTAACGTTTTGCCTTATCCCAGGTTACCTTTTGACTGCCATTGATATATCTCAAAAATCCTTTAAACAAGGCCACATTCATTGCGGTAAAATACATCGGCACATAAACAGCAGTAGGTAAATCTTGTTTTCCTCTATTTAACCAACCGTAAAGGGCCGTACCGTAAAATACTAACTGTAATACAAATAGCAATTTGAAGACTGGCAACTCGAATAAAAGAGCGTTGCTTAAAAACGCAATCATCATCATATGGGGTGTAACCCAGCGTAATATTTTGTGTGAAAAAAACGAAAAAGCGAACCATGTTCTGGGTGGGAATAGATAGTCCGATTCTATCGCTATCGTTTGGAAACCTCCTGCAGTCATTCGTATCTTGACAGTAATATCATCCAACAAATCGCTCGAAGCATGTTCCTCTGCGCGAGCATTTGGTTCGTACAACATACGATAACCTGATTTAACAATATCAAAAGTAATAGCCGCATCATCATTTATTTTAGTGGGATCGATCGGATTCATTAATGATTTTTTAACTGCCAATATCTCCCCTTCAGCTGCGGTGATAGAACCAATTTCGCTTTCTGCTTTTTTAATAAATGCCTCATATTTCCAATATAAGCCATCTCCTTTGGCCGCTTCTTTTTCGTCGCTGGCATAAATATGTTTTGCGCCAGTAACTGCACCTATTTCAGGATCACCAAAATGCTTTACTAACTCTCTGACAGCTTGTTTGTTAAAATCGTTGTTTGCATCAGAAAAAAGAATAATATCTCCCTCTGCCTTTTCTAATGCTCTATTTAATGCGGCTGACTTGCCTTGCCTTTCCGGTATATGCATCGCCAAAACACCTTTATCAGTATATCCTTTGGCAATAGAGGCGGTATCATCATCGGAACCATCAGAGACGATAATAATCTGCAGTTTTTCTGCAGGATAGTCAAGCTCAAAGGTATTCTCTATTTTTTGAGTAATGACCTTTTCCTCATTAAATGCTGCGACAACAAAGGTTACCTTGGGCAAATTTTCGCTAAGATCGATTTTATCCAAATGAGGATCTCGCCTAAATTGACAGTACAAATTAATTGCAACGGGATACAAAACATAGTTGTATCCAATTGCGAAAACGCTAACAAAGAAAAATATTTCTAAAATAAAAGTCATGCCTTTTTACCTGAAGAAAATAAAAAATAATTGCACCAAAGCATATATAGCCGTTATAAAAATACCAATAATTGATACGATGTACTTGTACTCTTTAAAGCTCACCTTATAAGATGAATTCGCATTAAACGACGGAATCATGGTTAATGCGAGTACGACATAAGGTATTTCGTGTTGTGAGGACAAAAAGAAAGCGCTCACCCCAAAACTCACTAACGCATAAATTATCGGTTGAAAAGTTCTATAGTCCAATGAATCTTTATCGAGTTTATTTCTTAATCGAATCATTTCACGAATCGCTACGTAATACATCATTACAAATGCAAAAAATCCCAGGAATCCAGTTTCAGCTATTGTATTCAAATAGATATTATGAGCGGTTTTTCTAATTGTATTATTACTGGAAAACTGTCTCGCTCCGACACCTAAGACTGGATTATTTTTAAGCATCTGTAATCCTTGGTGCAATAGTTCTATTCGTTCGGGTGATGAGGACTGGCCTAAACCTCTACCCTCTTCTGTAGGCTTCAACACTAAAATTGCGACCAAAAGAACCGCTCCCATGGGGATAAAATATTTGGCTTTAATATTTAATTTGCTGTAGGCAAAATACCCTAGTATTGCTAGCAACCCCAATAAACCGCCGCGTGAATGAGTTAGAATAAATGCGTAAACAATCACTCCACTGGCCAGAAGATAAAAATATTTTCGGAAAAAGGCGGTTTCTTTGTACGCTAAGCCAAAGGCCAACGCAAATAGAAACAACAATAACTGCGCGCTGGTATTAGTACCTTCATAAGTACCAATCCACTGCACTGCTCCGCGCCAATTTAACGACTGAACTGTCTCTCCAACACCTTCTCCAACACCTACACCGGTCATATCTAAGCGAATACAAAAATATCCAACTAAAATACCGCCCAGCGTCATCCATCGGAATGCCTTTCGGGTTTTTTCAGTGTTTTCTAATCCCACCACCAATAATAAAAAACCTAAGAAATATTTAACAAACGGATAGCCCACTTCAACCAGCGCGTACCTCATACCTTCGCTAGTTACACTCAACACCGATATAACAATAAGCGCTAAAAAGTATCGCGATATTGTGGAAAATAGCGCCCGATATAAGCGCTCTTTTCGTTGTAAAAACATACTTGCAACGCCAGCCATTAATACCAGTTCAATAACAGGTAGACCGCCAAATATAGCGATCCACTCTGCAGGCTGCAAAGCAATAATCAGCAAATAACAGATCGCAAGAAAATAGGTCATTCTAATTAACCCATGTCCGATATGGAAAACAACGCCGAGCCGTTCTCGCCAGGATATAAGAATTCTTTTACCACTATGTTACTTTCAAGATCTACTTCCAAAATGCGGGTTCTAGCCGGCACATCACCCATATTTTTTGCCCAGGAAATAAATTCTTTGAATTTGGTATGGCGAAGCTGGGTATATCCAACCAATACTCTAGTGGGACTAAGTGGTAAGACTCCACGGCACCAGCCGCCGGGTTTCAAAGAGGCACTTTCGAGTGCCTGATTTATGTCAACCACTTGCTCTCTACACCGTGTTTTTGCGTTAAAAATAATCAAATGACCGTTAGTGGTTGTAAAGTAAATTTTTCCTCTGTAGCTGACTCCATCATGCGGACTTCCAACTTCAATCTCGAATTTGTCGTCTCCATTTCTTATATTGACCGCATCTTTGTACGCTAAACGCGTAACGAATATATCCTTGCCTACACAAAAAACATTGTTGAAATGTACTTCATGTGGTTTGGTTGAACCAATTTTTCGATAGTCCTTTTGTTTAGAAAAGCGAGACCAGGTATCTGTTTTGGCGATATTTAACTCTTCAAGGATTTCTCCTTTATCGTTTACAACTTGTAGTATTTCCAAACCGGTATTGACCACATAGTACTTCTCACCAATCTTCTTGACAGAATGCAAATCGTTAAAAGATGGATGGGTAATGACATTTTTTACTTTAAAAGTATTTTTATCATAAATTACGATTTCACTATTAGTCACCGGGATCACCAAATCATCACAAACATCACAAACTTTAAACATCAAACTTGGATTCAAACTGTTTTCTGGCGAACAGTAGTTGATTTCCTTAAGACATTTTCCGGTATCCCAATCAACGATCAATAGCTGAGCATTATCAAATCGGATGAAGTTTTCTTGATTGTCGTCCTGAATCGATTTCCAATTATCAGGATAGGTTCCGCCACTCACTAAAATTGGTCGCATCAAGCTCTCCGACGAATAAGTTTATTAAATATTTGATTGAGAATAACTGCTATTTTCAAGCGTTCTACACGATAAAGCGCAATGAAATAAACGCCGACAAGATAGATAATTCCACATACAGATAGTTGCAATGCAAATGTGGCCCAACTATCTGACAGATTATAGTGTTTTGAGAGCGATAGTAAAAGTACAAAAGGAATACAGGCTAGTATCACTCTAAACTGTGACCCTATAAATCGTATCAACATGTTCTGCTGACTTATTTTACTTATTAAAATTGGCAATATAATGCTTCGCATAATTGCACGTGGAAGGGATATGCCAAATGCAACGCCGACTGCACCATAAAGATTACCTAGCACAATACCCAAAGGTACACTAGTAAGCATTTCGACAGCCAATATATAGAGTAAATATTTGTGCATGCCTAACCCATACAAATAAGAGTTGATTGCTTGAGAAGGCGCAATAAACAAAGTCGCAATTGCCAATACTTGCATTACCTGATAACTATCCGCATAGCCGTCTCCCATCCACAAATCAATGAATATACCTCCCTGAACGAATAAACAGAGTAGGATGGGAAATACAACAATGCACGAGGCTTTATGAGTCAGGACTAAAATTTGATTGAGAGAGTCATTTTCATTTTTTGCATTTAGTTCGCTAATAGCAGGAGCGATTACTTTAGTCGTTACCCCGAGAAATTGAACGCAGTATTGGATCAAACGTCCACCAACGACGTAATGAGTAATGGCGGACAAAGGTAAAATCACGCCGATGATAATCGAATCAACGTAACCAATCACAATTGAAAGCGCAGCAATAGAAAAACTGACTGAATTGTACTTTAAAATAACTTTTAGAATTTCTTTACCCGGTTTGCGCAATATCGGCAATCGTTTTACGTTGGCTATTTTTCTAGCGGCGAAAATGGTAAACAAATACCCCAGAATAGTAATTGAAAAATGTGCCGCGGCCATGGTGTAAAGATCAGGAAAATCTGGTAAAAAATAGACAATAATTCCCGCGCGAACTAATATTACAGCTATTTCTATACCTGCATTTATTTCGTACCTCTGGTAGCCTGAAATCACGCCGCCAAAAGCCGTACCAATCAGTGAAAAAGTTGACTGGACACCCGCGAACAATAATAGGATTTGAAATGGCACTAAATAATCTTCCGACAATGTAAAAATACTCGGTACAAAATAGGAAGTGATAACGGCGGTTAATAAGATCATCACAGAGACGTAAATATAAATATGCAGACTAGCCCCCATAAACACTCTCATACCCTGATCATCACCAAGCGCTTTATATTCAGAAACATGTTTGTTGATAGATGGTCTAAAACCCAATTTGAACAAACCTAGATAACCCGTTAAGGCGTTAATCAACACCCAAATACCGTAAGATGAATCACCTAAATGAAAGATAACAAAAGGCATCATTAAAAACGCCACAACTGCTTCTACTAAGAACGCGGCTGTATTTGATAAGGAGTTTTTAACTAACTTGTTTACTATGCTCATTGTGCGCCCTGGAGATAACTGGCAATTTTTTTGATTAGCGCCAAATAATTGCGATCGTAAATGTTCTTGCGTTCAATTTCTTGCTTAATATCCAATCGATAATGTAAAAAATTAATCACTACCATTACCGAAAGACTCTTGAATATTTTGGAGGAAATATTAAATTCCGCACAATATTCATCCACTAGTTGCTGCTCTTCAGGAAGAAATTTACTATTCAACAGTGTGTCACTTATTGCCTGTACGAGGTCGATGTTATTTTTCATCTTTCGAACACTTATTATATAAAACAAAAGGTCTACTAGTGGCAACCCTTTCAAATGGCTGAATTCCCAGTCAATTAACCCTTTAACTATCGTTCCATCCATCATTAAATTATCGACCGAAAAATCACCATGATTTATGAGTATGGGAAGGTTTGCACCCATTATTTCCTTTTCTATAAGGTTTTTTATCTGCATAAATAGTGGTCTATGTTCCACCGAAAAGTAGTTCGATACTGAATCGATCGCTGTGTTGAAATATTTTTCAAAAACAGCTTGATCGACAACACATCTATCCATATCGACCCTTTGAATTTTAACTAGAATATCCAAGGCCTGTCGGTCGACTACCATTTGGCTTTTAATCGTTTGAAGTGACTTTGGCTCGATATTATCGCCTCTAAAAAATGTTTCCAATTGATAGGGGTTACCGCGATAGTTACTGGAGAGAAGTATTTTTGGTATTAGCTCCGTTAAGCCTTCCAGCTTTTTAAGTACTTCAACCGCTGAGTCGTACCTCGTTTTAGCAAACTCATCAAACGCAATTCTCAACATTAAGGTTTGATTGTCGGTTACTATTTTTAGCAATATTCCAAACGGTTTTACAAAATATCCACAAACCAGTACGGGAGTGTCTTCAAGTTTTAATCGCTGTTTAACCTGTTCAATTATGCTTCCAAACAATGATTGTTGAAATCCCGCGTCTGTTGAAATAATATATTTTTTCTTTCGTTTTGATATAAATGAAAATATCTTATACTTGATAAATCCCAATCTTTCTAATTTTTTGAGTCTCGGAGTAAACTGAAAAGGAGCTCTTATACCGCCAACAAGGAAATACTTATATTTCATACTTCGAAGATAGCTTGGAGAAATAAACCTATCTTGATACAAATGAATTTGTGCCTGAACAGTGACCCTGCATAGCAATGATTTGACTAGCTCTTGGTGCTGCTTATAGGATCCATCATCGATGCTTGCTAACAAACATCCAGAATATTCTGCCGCCATTTGACCAATATTTTCTGCTCTAACAAAGGTGACATTGTCCAGACCAAAATACTTAACCCTCTCTCGGAAAATAATTTCTGAATTTGTATCATGGCAAATGGCGTAAACCTTCGTTAGCCTTTGCGCCAGAGATATAATACTGCCTCCGAGACCAATATCAATAACAATCGCTGAGCTATACTTGGACAAATCGAATAATCCAATCCACCCCGTGTGAGTAAATCTTGTCTCGATTAAAAGCCTGTTAGTTTCTGGTTGCTCAGAATCTCGAATTAACTTATTTATTGAATCTTTCCAGCCGACCAACGCTGTCTCGGACGCTAACCGTTTTTTATTGGATTCTGATATAACCATGGTTTTACGACTTCTTACTCTTCATCTGTCAGGTTAACCTTTAAATAATTCAGGCAAAGCTAACATCGACCGAAACAAATTGAAACTTACATATCGTTCAATATGTAACCTTTTTAGCTGCAAAGTATTGAGCGAAGAAAACTCATTAATCCCTGGAATATACGAACATCCTATTTTATAGCCAGCTTTAGTTACCATATCAATGACTTTGTTGTTGTAAGCGTATTCCATACCTTCAGGATAGGAAATAGTTTGTATCATCTTATTCAATTGTTGTTCTAGTTGTTTTTTTGAACCTATAATTTCGTGTTCCAGCTCTTCTTCCGTTAATTGAGACAAGATGGGATGGGTCACTGTGTGAGAACCAAATTCTATCCCAGATTTATCCATTTCTCTAATATTGTCCCAACTCATAGGTAACGCAAAAGTATCACACTGATGAGTTTCAATTAGCTGATTAGATAGGTCACTTAATAAAGTAACTCTTTGGCTATTTTTCTTATTTTTCATTATCGTCAGGAGTTCAACCAGCAAACATTCCTGTTCTTCAGTTTTTTGTGAGACACTAAATTCTTTACCATCGATTTGAAAATTGACACCGGGATTCATTTTTATCAAGCGACTAAGTTGGTTAAACCAAAAAGTTTTATCACCGCCAATATATCCGGTCGATACAAATATTGTCGCTGGAATATTGTGTTTCTTTAGTATCGGAAACGCATTCAGGTAATTATCTGCGAAACCATCGTCAAAGGTGATTACGATTGAGTTCTTGGCTGGCTTAGTTCCTTTATTAATATGAGTTATCAAATCACTGAAGCTGATTGCATTGTAATTATTTTTAATGTAGATAATTTGTTTTTCGAATTCTTCACTATTCGCACTAACTAATTCTTGATCATTAAGGTCGTCCGTTTCACAAATGCGGTGATACGCGATAATTCGCACATCGCTTATCACCAGTCGCCTCAAATTGGCAATCACGAAATTCATACCCGTAGCGGACAATATTCTTGCTAAAAGTTCTTTTTTACTAACCACACTGTACCTCCCTATTAAATACAATTCGCTAATACTTTTTAGCTATTCTCCACACCATATATTAGCTTCTAGTTCGTTATTATAGGCTAGCAATTGTGGCATATATTTCTCATAAACCTTAAGATAGGAATCGATCTCTGCTTGACTCAGATTATCTTTCCAGGCCGTTGTTTCAACAATTTTGTCGATATTTTTAACACGCATGACATTACCGATGATATGGTGCGGTTTTTCATAAAACCCTGAAATGGTCTGTCGTTCTATACCACAAAAATCGTATATTTTATTGACGGATTCTTGAGTATCTGAACAAATCTGGCTATAACTTATACAAAGAGGCTTATGAGGGCTTGAGTCATGTAACACTCGATTAATGGTAATCTGCTCTTTGAACCAAGTAACACATGCATGTTTAAAAGTACCGTGAACTTTCTTCGAAAATAAAGAATAAGCCCCTGCAATACCATTTTTATACACATAGACGGGTAATACTTCGTGCTTTTCAGAGAGCCTTTTGATCCTATAAGGATTCTTATTTGCATCTAAAAATACTTCAGCTTCTTGCAACTTAAGAACAGCTTGCATAAAAACACTGTTTCTTTCATGAGTACTGGCCATAAATCGGCGATATATGGGAATTAATGATAGCAGCTTTTCTCTAAAATTCTCTAATCGAGTTGAGTTAAGCAACGGCAATTTTTGAGTGAAATACCGGTTGATTCTTTCATTAGAAAAAATATTAAACATCAGATCCATTGCATCTAGTTCATATTCAATTCCTTGAGCATTAATTTCTTTTTTTAACTTTACAAAAAAATCACACGCACGAATTTTATCGCCACAGGAACATAGAAAACTTGGATCTCTTTGAATCGCCGACATAATATCAAATTCGCTGATGGTCCCTAACTTTGAATGACTGTTTAATATAAACGTCAAAAGCGTTGACCCAGAATATGATGAAGACGTTATGTACATTACTTTCATTATTTGATTCGCTTTTTCTACTGCGCTTGTTATAGGTAAAATTCAACCGCTAAGTTTAGCTATTTGCTTGGTCACTTTTTAATAATTTCAAATCAACTAGAA
>CAZOBX010000203.1:0-9259 GCA_964578045.1 uncultured Kangiella sp.
CAATAACGTTGAGTAATGTAAATCTGAGTAGACCATCAGATTTACATTACTCAACGTTATTGTCATACCATTGTTCTCAAATAATAGATCACTTTTTGTAGCATAAGTTGCAAGGAGTTCCATCGAGGCATCAGCAACTTTTACGCTCAAGGACTGATCGACATTTAACGCCAAAACAATGCCATTAATAATTGTGTGTTGTCCTTTGTTGCTAACCTTTAAGCCATCTAACCGAACTGAAATATCTGTTCCAATAATATTCACCCTATCTATGTCAGCTTTTAATTCTGGTAATGTATTTTTCGATGAAGTGTTCGATTTTAATTTAAGTTCAGAAACTTCTAAAACCTGTCTGTCATGCTTTAGATGAATCGATCCGTCCTCAAACTCAAACTTGTCTAGTATTATTTCTGTTTTGGGACTATTAACCTCTATTGAATCTTGTAAAATCTTTACCTTATGACTCGAACTAAAACTAAGTAACCCCTTAAGAACTTTAATATCTTGAGGTAGTTGTTTAGATAGATGGACTAAATCATAATTCTGTAGCGACCAGTCTATATTCACGTCGCCAAGATTGTTTTCGACATCCAAAGACACTTTAATTGTTAGGGGAGCGTTGTCTAAATTAATTGCCAGATTCGATGACAAAGATTGTTTTTCAGGTGATATAAAGGCATCAATGATGTCGAAACGGCTGATTTCGAATTGGTGAGAATCATTGTTATTCTCGATAATAACGTTTCCGTTTGAAAATACGAATTCGGGAACCAAGATTTCGAAATCGGTGTTTTCTTGCTGCGATTTGGTGGCCGTATCTTTTGAATTAACTAAAGATGATAGCTCAACCCCCGCGATTTGAACCACCTCTCCATGTTGTATAACCGATAAAAACATTCCATCAAGTTTTAGTTCTGAAATATAAATTTGCTTATTTACAAGTCGATGCATTCGCAATTCAATATCTGCCCGATCTAACTTAAAAACCATTTGACCATTTTTTAAAAGCGACAAATCTCGAATGCTTAGGTGGGAGTTAAACGGATTGTACCGAATGCTAGATTCTTCACTTAGTGTTAGATCGTAGTCAGTTTGTAGAAGATTACCAATAAAATACTGGGCGACTAACGGAGAAGCAGCCCAAATGATCAGGTAAATTCCTAGAAATGCATAGACGACTTTTAGTAGTTTACTTCGGTATCCAACGATTTTTTTGTGACTAACTGACTTTTTGATAATAGATTCCTGTCCTTTTTACTGGATTAAAAACTATCCAGTTGTTGTTTATTCAGAAGAAACACACCGTGGCCACCGCGTTCAAATTCCAACCAGGTAAATTCTACATCCGGATAAGTTTCCTCCAGGGCCATAGCGCTATTACCCACTTCCACTACCAGAATACCGTCATCGTGCAGGAATTGCTTTGCTCGTTTAAGTAGTTGTCGAGTTAGCTGCAAGCCATCACTTCCAGAAGTTAATCCCAATTTTGGTTCGGCGAGAAATTCCTCCGGAATATCATCAAAATCTTCTGCATCAACATAAGGAGGGTTGGACACAATGATATGGTATTTTCTGTCAGGGATTTGCTCAAACAAATCGGATTGATAAAAGGCGACGTTATCTTGCTGCAATTTTTGTCGGTTTATTTCTGCAACTTCGATACAATCGGAGGAGATATCCCCTGCATCAACGATGGCATCGGGAAAATACTGAGCACAAGCAATTGCAATGCAACCGCTACCGGTGCAAAGATCAAGAATATTACTGACCTTGTTTGAATCAATCCAGGGTTCAAAATGATTTTCGATTAATTCCGCAATAGGCGATCGGGGGACCAGAACTCTTTCATCGACATAATATTCACTATCGCAAAAAAGTGCTTTATTGGTAAGATAGGCGACCGGAGTTTTATCGTTTATTCGCCGTTTTATTCGATCAGCTAACAGTTGTTTTTCCACTGGAATTAATTTTGACTGTAATATAAGATCGGGAGTATCAAAAGGTAAACTTAAACTTTGTAAAACCAGAGCAACCGCTTCATCCCATGCATTATCAGTACCATGCCCATAAAATAAATCCGCCTGTTCAAAACAACTGAAGGCCCAACGGATAAAATCTCGAATCGATTCCAGGTCAGTAATCGCCTGCTTTTCGAGTATTTCATCTATTCGATATGATTTTTTATTAGCCATTATCTATCTCTAATTTACTAGCCATTATACACTCTATTGTTCATATGTTACTTGGCGCAATCAATCGTTCAAATATGTAAGTCTCTAATTCCCTTTCGCAATTCTGGGAAGATCTTGCCCTCTGTCTCGAAGCGGATATCACTCTTCTCGCTGCAACGCCTTTAGCATTCGATTTCTAACTTCTTCAACTAATTCCCGACTATGGGATTCATCATAATCAGCCACATCGACAGGTTTGCAAATTTCCACTTCGATCTCCTGATTTAGATACAATCTGAGATCGTCGCCGGCCTGAACTTTATAAATATCTTTTATAGCGATAGGCAAAATCAATGCGTTAGTATCAACGGCAATGTGAAAAGCACCTCGTTTAAATTTGGCTAGTTTTCCATCCTTTGAGCGGGTTCCTTCCGGAGCCATCCAAAGCGTTATACCATCTAACATTTTGGATTTGGCATCCTCCAGATCTTTAACAGCTTGTTCTCGATTTTTTCGGTCGATTGAAACGAACTCGGCTTTACGGATTGCGGAACCAAAAATTGGCAAGTTAAATAATTCTCTTTTGGCTACAAATCGAAAACTGGTGTTCAGCGCATTAATAGCCACGGGAATATCGTACAAACTACTGTGATTACACATTACAATAACCGGTCTTTCACCCTTGCCAGGTATATTATCAATGCCAATAACTTTTGTTGTAACTCCGATCAGCCCTAATAGTCGGCTAGCCCATTTACTCATTATTCGATCAATATAAGGGCGGTAGTTCTTAACGATGAAAGAACCTATTATTATTTTTATACAACTCCACAGCGTATAAACGCCTGTCATAAAAGCAATCCAGTAAAATCTTAGTTTGCTAGCCGGTTTACTACTCATATAGTTCCTTAATACATTCCTATCTCTCTTAATTCCCCTTCAAAAGGAGGAGAGCTCCGCCCCCCTCTCCTTTTGGACCGGGTCTGGGGAGAGCATTTATTTAAAATTTCTATTCACGATATCGGCAAATAAACCTTGCTCACTTTGCCTACCTTCTGTTCATCACCTTCGATAAAGTCCATTCGCACCAATTGCGCAGTCTGAAAGCCGTAAATCTCGCACTCCGGAGCAAGGTATTGGCATAAACGTGCGACAATCGGCATGTGGCTGACGATGATGAGATCTCGATAAGGACTTGCCAATAAAAAATCGCCCAGTACTTTATGATTGGCAAAATGAACTAACATTTCATCGGTTTCAAATGGATTGCTCAATTTCAACTTCTTATGAACAATTCTGGCAGTGGTTTGAGTTCGACTAAAAGGACTGACCAGCATATCTCTGGGCAATTGTTGTTGCGACTCATTAAACAATTGTTCGGCCACATTAGCCGCTTGCAATTCGCCCACTTTGGAAAGCCGTCGAGAAAAATCACTATCATATGATTCTTCAGCCAAACCGTGACGCATTATCCAAAGTGTTCTTAGCATAATTCTAAACCTATTGAGCCTTCAACCGGTCAGCATAGTCTCGAACAGCGCCGAGCGTTTCTTCTGAAAGCCTTGGGCCAAATTGGGTTACTAATTGTGCCGAGGCAAAACTGGCTAACTGACCCGCTGTTTCGAAATTAAATCCACAGGCAAGCCCGTGTAGAAAACTGCCTGCAAATAAATCACCGGCACCATTTGTATCGATGGCTTCCACCGAGTGACCTTTGACTTCAATACGACTTCCCTGATCAACCACTACCGCCCCATCAGCGCCCAAAGTGACCACAATGGTTTTTGCAATTAAAGACAACTTATCAATCGCCGCATCAAGATTGTCAGTGTTGGTATATTCTGTCGCTTCATCAAAATTACAAAATAACAGGTCGACGCCGTCACCAATCATTGCGTCCAATCCCTCTCTACAAAATCGAACCATGTTGGGATCTGAAAGCGAAAATGCGGTCTTGATGCCTTTACTTTTAGCAAACTTGATAGTTTTAGCGGCCGCATTTAAGGCGATCGGCGAGCCAGCCAGGTAGCCTTCGACATACAGATACTCAGAATCAAGCAAAGCCTTCTCATCGATTTGCTGGTAGTCAATATCCCCTGTTATTCCTAAAAACGTATTCATAGTCCTATCAGCATCATCAGTGATCAGCACTAGACACCTGCCGGTTTTACCCTGTTCAAGCTTTTCTGTCGACAAGTTACTGTGTACGCCATGTTTTAATAAATCGTCTTTATAAAAAAGGCCGGTTTCATCACTGGCCACTTTACAAGAATAAAAACACTGAGATCCTAGAGTTTGAGCACCGATAATCGTGTTTGCTGCCGAACCGCCACAAGCTCTAGAATGGCGATTACTTTGAAAAGCCTCAAAAAGCTCATCCTGTCTTGATTCTTCAATCAAGGTCATTACACCCTTTTCGATACTGAGTTTTTCCAATTGCTCAATGGTCGTTTCGATCTCAAAATCGACCAGAGCGTTACCCATGCCGTAAATATGATATTGCTTGCTCATGAAAGTTTCCTTGTTTTACGCGAAGGCGAATTTTAACCCAGATTAATCGAGATATGACAGGCTAATATGCTAAAATCGCAGCATCTGTTGGTATTAATTGTATTTTAAACCATGCAAGCACTATTTGTAGACAACTTGACCGTCATTGATTTTGCCTATTTCCATGCCGAGCGTGGAATAGTTGGTGAAAGTTTAATAATGGATGTGGAATTATTTGGTGAATTAAACGACGAAGGTATGCTTTTTGACTTCTCGTTTGTTAAAAATAGGATAAAATCTTGTGTAGATAGTCTGGTCGACCACAAATTGCTGGTCGCTCGTCAGCAATCGAAATTGACTATTGAAGAGACACCGCAGCAATTAACTCTTCATCTAAAAACCAACAATGGCGACGAATACCTGCATGTGAGTCCCCAACAAGCGGTTTATTTGATCGACTCAGAAAGCGTCACCCCCGAATCGATTGCCGATGTCATTCGAAAGGAAATCAAGGTCATTCTGCCTGATAACGTCACTCGGGTTGAACTCAAATTGCGAGCAGAAGTGATTGGTGGAGATTTATATCATTACAGCCATGGATTAAAAAAACATTTTGGTGACTGCCAAAGGATTGCCCATGGACATCGCTCAAAGATAGAAGTTTGGGAAAATAGTGAATTTTCTAAAAAGTGGTCATCCCATATCGCCGACCTGTGGCAAGATATCTATCTTGCCACCGAAGAAGATCTCAAAACAAGCCATTCGAGCGATGGTGTTGATTACTGGGTTTTCGAATATCATGCTAATCAGGGATTATTTCAATTGAGCATTCCCAAACATCGTTGTTATTTGATCAAAACAGATACAACTGTGGAGTTAATCGCTGACTATTTGGCAAGCTATTTGAAGAGTAAATCACCTGACTCTAAATTTAAGGTCAAGGCATTCGAAGGGGTCGATAAAGGGGCTATGGTGATTGTTTAATTTAGAGCGGACCGTAGGACCGCTAATCGAACATAAAGCCCCTATAACTTAAACAAACACCTTAAGGACAACTACCCAGCTCATAAAAACCCTCACTCGTTTCGGCCAATGTAGAATTGGTAAATATATTATATAATCCCATATTCTCACCCGAACCGACAGCATAGACATAAAAACCATTGGTTGTTGCGCGATTTGCCAAAACGTGCGAATAATTACTTGCAGTCGTTTCAGTACAATTTGAATTACCATCGGGCGAACTATCACAAACGTTTCCAATCCCATCACTATCATTATCAGCCTGGTCGGCATTGGCATCATTCGGACAATTATCGCTAGCATCTGCAACACCATCCCCATCTGCATCCTCGATACCGCCATTACCACCATCGCCACTTGAACAAGTCTGGGTGGGTCCTACACAAGTCGGTGCATCATCGGCTATCCATTCACACTGATCATTGCCGACAGAATATTCGCGCATGGTGAATTGCTCAAATCCGAACTCCAGATAACAGGCGGCGTAACCGACTCCCCAGCTAATATGACCTTCGGCTATATGCAGGTTATAGTCTCCTGTGACTCCAGCATCAATATTAAATGTGATACTTTCACTGTGGCTAAGGGAGGTCGTATCGGTGGCGGTAGCAGTAGCTGTATTTGATCCGCCGGATAGATTGCAATTTTCTGCCGAATACTGGTTGCCGTTTAATGTCGCGGTGACACTGCCGTTGCTAAAGTCAACAATGACAGAATCTATATTCTGATTGGCATCGATAACATTACCGCTGATGGTTGCACATTGGCCGTTTACCACAACAGCAATATCACTCAAAACCGGCGCACTATCTGGAGGCTCAGGGCCAATTCTTTGAGTTGTCGATACTAGAGTCCCTTGCTTAGTTTCATCGTCAGTCGCAATCGCGGTTATCTCATACAGACCGTTAATTAATATTCCGCTGGTGACCGAATAAAAACCATCTGAAATATCAACGGTGGTATTAATGACTTCGACCTCAACGGCGCTACCTGAGTCCAGCGCGCTGATTATAATCGAAACATCACTAACGCTACCTTCTAAGTCAACAGCGTTGCCACTTATCGAGAATGAATCAGCGTTGGCGACCACTGAGTGATTACTGATTAGAGGACCTGTATTGCGCTCAACCCGAAGGTTATTCTCAGAAAAATATTTCCCCAGGAAGCGCGCATAGTTAATGCTGCTGCTGTTAATATAACCGCCGCTGGCACCTGCCCCGCCTGACCATGCGTGATCGGTTCCGTTAAACCACAACATGGAAACCCGCCCATCCTGCCACAGGGTTTCTTCCGCAGTAGCGGAGCCTTCGTTAATAGTATTACTGCCACTTAGTATTGAAACGCCATAAACAGCGGCCATTCCGTCGGAATTTTGTTGGTTATAACACTGATTGACGGTAGTGTCTGAATCACCTTGGGCGATTGACGCAATTTGAGTCGCAAAAAAACTGCTATAACTACCAGCATAACTTTCGCATCGACTCTTAACGTCGGCACTTTCACAGGGTCCTAATGCACCATTGGAACTCGTGCCAATACTTGGTCCAGCACTAATCCCCATACCGGCAAAAATATCGGGAGCTAAACATGCCGTTGTATTCGCAAAGCTTGCTCCAGATGAAAGGCCGGCTATGTATACCTGATCTGAATCTATATTACGAGCCGCATCGCCGGATAAGGCAATTGCTAAACTGATTAAATTATTGTAGTCCGCTGAACTTCTGGATATTGTGCCTTGCCAGTAAGACCAACAACTATAACCGGCTTTGTTCATCGCATCTGGGACCGCAATGATCATACCGTATTCTTCGGCAGCGTCTTCAAGTTTTGCGGTGAGGTAGTTATTGATTGGTTGCACACATCCGTGCAAAACCAACATCAGAGATTTGCCACTTCCTATTGGAGAGTTGCTGTCCGGGGTGTAAATATGAACGTTATTAAAACCGCCGATGGAAACATTTTGTTGCCAGCTGCCTGCGTGAGCAGTTGGTACAACGGCTATAAACATTAAATTCAGGAATGCTAAACCGCACGCAAAGAAAAAAGATTGGTGCTTCATAATTTTCTCCATTATTATTTTATTATTGGAATGGATAACCTATACTATCACGGTTATTAAGCACAATGGCACTTTAGTGGGGTATCGAATGTCTGTACATGTAGGAGCTATTACCGTGAAGGTTGACGTTGATTAGTATTCTCTGATTAGAACTCTTACTGAGCAGTCCAACCACCATCCAGAGCTATCGCTTGCGCTGTAATGTTTTTGGCATAATCACTGATTAAGAAATCACAAGTCCCCGCCAACTCTTCAATTTCTATAAATGATTTCTTAGGCATTGGTTTCAACATGATTTTATTAACGACATCATACTCACTCATATTATGCTGTTTAGCTTGAGCTGCAATTTGGTTGTCCACTAGCGGTGTCTTCACATATGCTGGGCACAAAGTGTTAATGGTGATGTTTTGATCAGCAACTTCCAAGGCGACAGTTTTCGAAAACCCCAGCAATCCATGTTTGGCTGCTACATAAGCGCTTTTAAAGGGAGAAGCGACTAATGCGTGTAGCGATCCGATATTAATCACCCGACCGAAATTCTGTTGTTTCATTCCAGGAAGAACCGCTTGGGTCAAACGAGCGACACCGACAAGTAAAACCTGAATAAGAAAATCCCATTTCTCAATAGGAAAAGTTTCCAGAGCTTCGACATGTTGGATGCCTGCGTTGTTAATTAATACATCAATCGGTTTTTGCAGTTGCTTTACTAGCCGATTTACATCTTGCTGACTAGTCACGTTCAATTCAATAGCTTCACAACTACCAGAAGTTTCTTTGATGAGGTCAACAGTTTGTTGAGCGTCGACTTTTTTAAGATCGCTCACCAAAATATGATGACCTTTTGACGCTAAGAAAATAGCAATACCCTGCCCTATGCCACTCGCCGCTCCAGTGATAAGAATTTGTTTTTGTGTCACGCTATTGAATCCTTAGAGTCAAGATACTCATTAAGGTAACAAAAAGCAAAATTAATAGATGTCCTACTATAGTACTATGCTATTGATTAGTTTTATGTCGGTTAGCCTGATAAAATAAAACCAATCATTCTAACAGGAAGAAAAATGAATTTTTTCGACTTAACACGCCAAGCATCCCTGATATTTCTATCGCTACTAAGCGTAACCTGTAGCGCACAAACTTCAAATAATCGACCTGATTATCTTGCGAAAAATATCATCAAGAACTACTACGATGGCAAGTCTGATGACCTATTAACCGCTGGCTGGAGCCAAATTGAGCTTTCCCAAAGAAAGTTGCCAAAAACCGGTGATTACACTGGTTCACGTTGGATAAGAAAAGTCGCTTATTATAATAATATCATCGCTCTTTTGGACACAACAAAGGCTGGTGGGTACGGTAAACTTTACGGCCCGGATAGCCAACAAAAACCAATCAGCGGTTTTGAATACCTGAGTTACTCGGTTGAACATGACGGACAGTTCGGCGCTTCCTTGATGTTACAGATCCCGGACAATATGAATCTGAAGAATCCTTGCATCATTGTTGCAGCCAG
>CAZOBX010000203.1:9269-11218 GCA_964578045.1 uncultured Kangiella sp.
GTACAGGTTTTTATTTTTTCGATACCAATAAGGGATTCGACGTTCAAGGCAACTATACGGAACCCTCAAATAACTCTCCGCTAATTTTTTCGCAACTAATCACTGCAAAAAATAAAACCTTTATACAAGGGTATCCAGAAGCCATTTCGGTCAAACAGGCTTATTCAGGAAATAATATCGAAAAAGATTTTGGCCGCTATGTTATTCAGGCGGGTGAGTTTGCACTCTATCAACTTAATCAGCATTTTAAAAATACTGGAGCGATTGGCTCTCGCAAAATTTTTACCAGGAAAAATACCGCTATAATCGCTGCGAGCATCTCCAACGGTGGTATGGCTTCGCTAAAGGCCGGCGAACAGGACTCCGACAAGTTGTTTGATGGCATTGTTGCCGCAGAACCCAACATCTACCCGCCGCAAAATAAGAATTTAAAAATAATCCAAAATAACATACTAGCTAATCATCATAGTTTAGCGCCGTATGAGTATTTTTCAGCGATAAACCTCTATTCGCCTTGTACACTGTTAACCCAACAAGTGCGTACACAACCTTTTTTTAACAGCACCAAACTAGCGACTGATCATCTGGAAAACTGGTGTCTACAGCTAAAAACTGATGGTTATTTAACCGGCGAATCGGTAGCTCAATTAGCTGATAATGCTTTGGCCAAATTATCCCAACTGGGCATTTCAGAAAATTCTCAAACACTCGCCCCTTTGGCGCAAGCAATTAACTTGTGGCCAGCTTTAGCTACCACCTACAGTAATCAATTGGGTCGTTTTAGTATTGAAGAAAACCTGTGTGGCATCTATTTTTCTGCAGTTGATAAAACGGGACGGGCAAGCGTACTGGAAGAATCTCTTCGTACAAGCCTATTTGCAAATAGTAACGGCATTCCGCCAACAGCGGGTATCCAATTAGTTTCGACCCGGGAAAAGTCTTCGACTTATCAGCAAGCTAAGTGTTTTTATGAATTATTGAAATCAAAAAGGATATCGAACGGCATAGCCGAAATAATTTCTACAGGCGACTTACATCACCTACCAACTATAATAATACATGGCAGGAATGATCAACTAATCGCACCAAATCATACGTCTCGCCCTTATTATGCTAGTGTTAAAAAGTTAGAAAATAATTCTGAGTCGAATATACGATATTATGAAGTGACCAATTCTCAACATTTTGATGCATTTACCTCACTTCCACAGTTTGCAGATCGATATGTCCCATTGCATTATTATTTTGAACAGGCAATGGGGTTAATGTTAGAACACTTGGAACTTGGGGCCACGCTTCCACCAAGTCAGGTAATTCATACGAATACCAGAGATAAATCGGAAAGTAAAACGGAACCATTACAAACTAAGCATTTACCGCCAATTAGTAAGGATTCGGAAAGTCTAATTGAATGGATTAGTGATAGTAGAAATGGTGATCGACTAATTATTCCGGAATAGTTTTTTTTGCGGTCTGCTAATGTTGCTAGTAGTAGGTTAATGCATTTTATCACAATGGTTTCAAGTTTGGTAATTTACACTGATGGTCGGAATATTCGAATAGCGGACCTTCGAATTAACGTCTTAAAATTTCTAAAAGCGATTTCGCAGCGCTGCGCTCTGACTGCGACATTCTTTTGTCAAGAGCAGCAAAAGAACGCAAAAATGCCCTCTACGTTACGCACTAGGCGACCGCGAGCATGGTATTCATTTGATTCTTGCGACATTGTCTGCGCCAACATTTCCCATCTTATATTGATATCTCAAAAGACTCTGAACCTTCTGAGTATCGTCAGTTTGCTTGCCTTTTTGTCGGATTTTTGTGTTTAAGGTTTAGTACGATAAAAATCGCTACTAGGTAGGTCTAATTTATTCGCTAAGCCTTTCACTACCCCGCCGCCCGAGTGGCTACTAACGGGTTCATAAAACTCATGATGCGTCGGATAAGGG
>CAZOBX010000204.1:0-7274 GCA_964578045.1 uncultured Kangiella sp.
ACACACCGCGACCCGACTGGAGGATGGCACGGTGTTACTCACGGGGGGCTACAATTACAATGGTAGTGGGTACGTCGATACGGCCGAGCTGTACGACCCGGCTGATGGGAGTTTCACGGCGTTGGCGACGACCCTGACTAACCTCCGAGGGTTTCACACCGCGACCCGCCTGGAGGATGGCACGGTGTTAATCACGGGGGGCTGGTCAGGTAGTCAGTACCTCAATACGGCCGAATTGTACGACCCGGCTGACGGGAGTTTCAGGTTGCGGCCGGCGTTCATGACCAGCGATCGGGCGCGGCACACCGCGACCCGCCTGGAGGATGGCACGGTGTTACTCACGGGGGGCACCAATGGTGGGACCCTCAATACGGCCGAGTTGTACGACCCGGCAGATGGGAGTTTCACGTCGCTGGCGGCGACCCTGACCCGCGTTCGGGGGCAGCACACCGCGACCCGACTGGATGATGGTACGGTGTTAATCACGGGCGGCTACGATGGTAGTGAGTTCCTCGATACGGCCGAGCTGTACGACCCCGCCAGTGGCAGTTTCACCGCGTTGGCGACGATCCTGACCAGCTTTCGGGGGCTTCACACCGCGACCCGACTGGAGGATGGCACGGTGTTACTCACGGGCGGCTACAATGGTAGTGAGTTCCTCGATACGGTCGAGCTGTACGACCCCGCCAGTGGCAGTTTCACGTCGCTGGCGGCGACCCTGACCAACGTTCGAGGGTGGCACACCGCGACCCGACTGGATGATGGCACGGTGTTAATCATGGGGGGCTTCAATGATAGTGGATACGTCGATACGGCCGAGTTGTACGATCCGGCTGATGGGAGTTTCAGGTTGCTGTCGGCGACCCTGACCAGCGCCCTGGGGCAGCACACCGCGACTCGACTGGAGGATGGTACGGTGTTAATCACGGGGGGCTCCAATGGTGCGTACGTCGATACGGCCGAGCTGTACGACCCCGCCAGTGGCAGTTTCACCGCGTTGTCTGCGACCCTGACCAGCGTTCGGGGGCTTCACACCGCGACCGGACTGGAGGATGGAACGGTGTTAATCACGGGCGGCTACGATGGTAGTGGGTACGTCGATACGGCCGAGTTGTACGACCCCGCCAGTGGCAGTTTCACCGCGTTGGAGGCGACCCTGACCAGCGTTCGGGGGCAGCACACCGCGACTCGACTGGATAATGGCACGGTGTTAATCACGGGGGGTTGGGATGGTAGTGCGTACGTCGATAGCATTGAATTTTTCTACTAGTTTGATTTGAAGAAGGTTCAAACTGTAAAGGCCCAGTTTGCTGGGCCTTTTTTATGTTTGCTAAGCGAAGCCAGCAAACCCGTCTGTTTGAAAAAGGGCAGAATCACCCCGACTGAGGGGAAGATAATCCGACTTTGGATTGGGACTGGGACTGTAAGGCGGAAGATAATGCTGGTTATCTAGTTTTTTGGCTTCTTCAACAACCCGCTCTGAACGATGATAACCCGCCCGATCAAGTACTCAACAATGGTGTCCGATAAATAACCCAAACGAATGGACCCAATAATGTTAAGACGAGTACGACTTCCGGTTGTTTCAATTGACTTATCAACAGCTGTCTTGATCCAATCTGCCGTAATTTTGGTTGCTTGAGAGTGATATTTTTCATAGAATGATTTCTGATCCTCAAATTGAAAATAATCAAGCATTTTCAATGATCACGGGTATAATAGTCCGTCAGACTGGTCGCAAGGTCTAGTTTTTTAACTAGTGCCTAGTCAACCTCAACTCCGGATAAGAGCAACCATCCAGCATCAGTATTTTAGCGACTCTCCGCGTTAAGTTTGCTTTCAATAGCTCGCTATTAACGCACAAACTTGCCTTGATAGTCGCTAAAATACTGATGCTGGCAGATGAGCCTTTATTTAATCTGATGTTTTAAGGGATTACTGGCTACTCTTATCCGGAGTTGAGGCTAGTCAATTAACACCCGTAAAGACGTCGCAAACCATTGAGGGTAATATCATGCAAACACTCAAACTGACTTATTTTGACTTTTCCGGTGGTCGTGGAGAGCCCGCAAGGCTGGCATTTCACATTGGCGGTATCGAATTTGAAGATTTCCGATTTCCCATAAACGAGTTTACCGCGATTAGAGCAACAACGCCGTTACAACAAGTGCCAACTCTTACCATAGATGGTCAACAGATCACTCAGAGCAACGCCATTAACCGCTATGTCGGTAAATTGGCTGGCCTTTATCCAGATGATAATCTTCAAGCACTGTTGTGTGACGAAATTATAGATGCATTGGAAGATGTCACCCAAAAGCTGGTGATTACATTTAGCATGTCCGGTGAAGAGCAAAAGCGTGCTCGCGAGGCGCTGGTAGAAGGTCCTTTAACCCAATATCTCAAATGGGTAGAATCCCGACTTAAGGAGCAGGGCGGAGAATATTTTATTGAACAGCGCCTGACCATTGCCGACCTAAAGGTTTTTGTTTGGGTCAAGTCGCTTAATTCAGGTCATTTAGATCACATCCCTACTAACCTGGTTGAACAAGTAGCACCCAAACTTCAAGAGCATTGCAAGCGGCTGTCAGAAATCCCTGCGATAGTGGAATATTATTCCAAAGTGTAAGGTATTCAAAATTGAGAGCTGAGCATTATCTTATGGAATTCAAAAAATAAAGCTGACCGGATGACTGATGTTGAAAATTTAACTGAGCCGGCAATTGAAACGATAGAATAATGAAAAAATTAATGCTCGGCGTCTTACTATTGTGTTGTTCGGATTTACGAGGATTTCATTTAGTGAGCGCGACTGACGAACACCTGCAATGGACCGCAAAAAAAATGCAGTCATTCGGTGTGTCAAAAATGATCGTTGCTCATTGCACCGGTATTGATTCGCTCTATACCATCAGAAAATTACTAAAGTCAGACTGAAAAAACATCGTGGTTGGTTCCATAGGCGATCAATTCGAATTAAATAAAGGCATCACCGCGGGTTTCATCGCTCATTAGTTGTTGTTCTTTTATTTTACTCGCTGTTCAGTTGCTCACAATAAAGTTAAATCTTTTGAATCCAAATCCAGTTGTTTGAGGAACTTTAAATAATGGGAAGAAACAGAACAACAATCTTCTACCTGTGGATAATGCCCGATTGAGTTCAACTCGGCCAAATAATCTAAACGGCAATTTAACTCTTTATAGCGGGCTACCATATGTGCGCCCGACACTGGGTCTGCTGAACCATTGATTAAAGCCAATGAAATTTTGGATTCCTGCAATGCTTTGACCCAACGACCACGATGCTGCTTTCGATCACGCATATAGGTAATCAAATTATGGAACATATGTTTGCCATTGTTGAAGTTGATGATTTGCCAAAACGCCAGGAGTTCCGCTTTGCCTGGTTGGGTATTCGCACCAAAGACCGAGGAGAAGCTTTTCTCAAATTGTGAAAAACCGATTAACTTATTTATTAATCCTCCGAGTGGTGATAATAGGAGTTTTTGGGTAAGCAGTGGGCGATGGGTTTCTGGGAACAAACCGCCATTGAGAAAACAACAAGACAACCATTGGCCAGCACCAATCCCATCATTTTGGCGCGCAAGCAATTCTTGCGCAACCGTATCACCATAATCATGTGCCAATACATGAAATTGCTTCAACTGTTTGTGCCTGACTAATTCTTCTACCAAGTCCGCTTGACCATGAATGGTATATCGTCGATGGTCAGGTTTGTCTGAATAGCCAAATCCTAATAGGTCCATGGCAATTACTCGGTATTTTTCGGTTAAGCTTGGCCACATGGGTGCCCAATCCCAGCTTGAGGTAGGAAACCCGTGGATTAATAATAGCAATGGGGCTTCTGCAGGTCCTTCATCGATAACAAAGATTTGATGACTTCCAAGGGTGATTAGCTCTCCGCGTTGCTGCCATTGAGAAGGTTCTATGGAAACTTGGTTTTTACTAACTTTACCCACTTGGGAAGATTTCATAATTTTCTCTGCTTTGTCGTTTTAGTGTGTAAGGAATTGAATAAAGATAAAAGACTAGGTGAATTGCTCCAAGTTTACTAGACAATTGTTAGTATATATCTAACCCCAGCTCGGGTTAAGAAAAGCCATCCCGTACAACTATTTTAGCGGCTCTCTTCGTTAAACGCGCTACCAATAGCCAGCTATTACTACGCGCCTTCGCCTCAATAGCCACTAAAATAGTTGCACTGGCCAGAATTTAACAACGATATTTGGTTTTAGATACAGTGATTTTCAATTAACTTACTAATCATTAAAGGTTTTCTGGCTTCCCTTATCCCGAGTTGAGGTTAAATAATATTCCCACTTATTATGAGTGAAACAATATCCCTGGTTCCACAGGAAGGTAACGCTGATAGATTTTTATTGAATAATGAATTCCTTATTGTTTGCTGTGGTGACGGATATATGGTGTTATTATTTTGACTTTAATCATTAATTGAAATCTAACCAATGCCGACTATAAACAAATACCCGATTCAACAGTTGTTACCTGAAGCTAGCCAATTGCTATACGGTTGTATGGGGCTTGGCGGTGGCTGGACCGGAAATCCACCAACCAGCGAGCATTATCGACAAGCCCACCAGGTAATTGATGCGGCGTTGGAAGCAGGAATTAACTTTTTTGATCATGCCGATATTTACTGTCTCGGTAATGCAGAGCTGGTATTTGGTCGGGTGTTGGCAGAGCGACCAGAATTAAGAGAACAAATATTTATTCAATCGAAATGTGGAATTCGATTTGCCGATGAGCAGGGCCCTAAACGTTACGATTTATCGAAAGCCTGGATTAGCCAATCGGTCGATCAAATTTTACAGCGCCTGAATACCGATTATCTCGATATCTTGTTACTACACCGCCCCGATCCTTTGATGGAAGCTGAAGAAATAGCCGAGGTATTCAGCAAGCTCAAAAATTCAGGTAAAGTGAAACACTTTGGCGTGTCCAATATGCATGGTCTACAAGTTGCCAATTTGCAGTCATATTTAGATGAGCCATTGGTGGTTAACCAACTCGAGATGCATCTGCAAAATTTAGGCTGGTTAAACGAAGGTGTCTACGCTGGAAACCCTGCTGGTTCGGATATTAATTTCACCGAAGGTACATTAGAATATTGTCGCAAAAATAATATCCAGGTGCAGTCTTGGGGAAGTTTAAGTCAAGGCTTGTTTTCTGGGCGTGATATCACAAATGAGCCAAACCTGGTCAAGCAAGTGACCCAATTGGTTGCGGAATTAGCCGACAAATATCAGCTGTCGAGCGAATCAATGATATTGAGCTGGTTAATGCGCCACCCAGTTAATCTTCAACCAATTGTCGGTACTACTAATCTAGAACGAATTGCTGCATGTGCTAAGTCGGTTGAAGTCAAAATAAGCCGTGAAGATTGGTATGCGCTGTATGTGTGCGCTAACGGCGAAGAGCTGCCCTAGCAAAGCAGAATGAAATTAATTTGTGCGCGCCATTGGTTTTTGTCGCGCTAAACATTGTCAAAGATAATAACCAAGATATCTCGCTAGCAATGTAAGCTACCGCAGGAATTGATTTACCCTCCGTACTCGTAGTATCTTTGTCTTATAGCGACTAATAAAAGAGAATAAAATAGCGATGCTACAAAAATCCTACCTTATTATTTTTCCATGGTTAATAATCTTTTTATCGAACAGCTTGTTCGCAGCTGTAGAGCCAAATGAACTAGCAAGGCTGCAGCAACGAGCTAAGGCAGTGACAATCATTCGCGATGATTATGGTGTTCCGCATATCTATGGAAAAACCGATGCTGACACTGTTTTCGGTATGCTTTATGCGCAAAGTGAAGACGACTTTAATCGCGTTGAACGCAATTATATTTGGGCAATCGGTCGACTTGCTGAAGTGGAAGGTGAAAAGGCACTTTACAGTGATCTTAGAGCACGGCTCTATATGACAATGGATGAAGCAAAAAAAGCCTACCATAACGCCCCATATTCACTAAAAGAACTCTGTAATGCTTTTGCCGATGGAGTTAACTATTACCTGGCAACTCATCCCAATGTTAAACCCAAATTATTGACTCGGTTTGAACCTTGGATGCCAATGTTTTTTAGTGAAGGTTCAATAGGCGGTGATATTGAACAAATACCGTTAAAGGGAATAAGGCAGTTTTATGGCGATAACAAATTCGATGACAAGTTAGCCCTTAACACAAATGCCAGGCCAAAATTTCAAGAGCCAAAAGGCTCGAATGGATTTGCGATTTCTGGAAAAATAACAAAGTCTGGCGATGCCATGCTTTTAATTAATCCCCATACCTCATTCTTCTTTCGCGGAGAAATTCATGTGGTAAGCGAAGAAGGTCTCAATGCCTACGGAGCGGTTACCTGGGGGCAGTTTTTTGTTTACCAGGGGTTTAATGAAAATACCGGCTGGATGCACACTTCGACTTATGCGGATTTCAAAGATGAGTTTGTGGAAGATGTTTTCAAAGAAAAAGACCAACTCGTTTATCGCTATGGCAAGGAAATACGGCCAGTTAAGATTTCTAAAGTGGTCTTAAAATACAAACAGGGCTCGAGCATTTTAAAACGCGAATTTAAAATGTACCACACCCATCACGGACCAATAACTCACAAAATAAACGGAAAATGGGTTGCCACCAAAATAAACTGGGACCCGATAAATGCCCTTCAACAATCTTTTATTCGAACAAAATTAAACGGACATGGTGAATTTCGAGAAATGATGAATATGCGGACTAACT
Organism: uncultured Kangiella sp.; assembly: GCA_964578045.1. Lineage (GTDB taxonomy): Bacteria > Pseudomonadota > Gammaproteobacteria > Enterobacterales > Kangiellaceae. The sequence continues at coordinate 6,776 of CAZOBX010000204.1, forward strand.
CCTCGAACAATACGGTTTATGCAGATTCACAAGGCAATATTGCTTATTATCATGGTAACTTTATGCCAAAGCGAGATCCCAATTTCGACTATTCAAAACCTGTCGACGGCAGTGATCCAAAAACTGATTGGGTTGGCTTGCACTCGGTCGACGAAATGGTCACTTTGTTAAATCCAAAAAATGGTTGGATCCAAAACTGTAATTCGACTCCTTTCACGTCTGCCGGTGCGTACAGTCCGATCGCCAACAATTTTCCAAAATATATGGCGCCTGACCCTGAGAATTTTAGAGCAATTCATGCGGTAGATGTTTTACTGGGTCAAGAGAACTTAACTTTGGATAAGCTCATTAAATTGGCTTATGACACTAAATTGCCGGCTTTTGAAATCCTAATTCCAGGACTCATAGATGCCTTCGAAAAATCCGATAACAAGAACCCTGACGTGGCTCAAGCAATCTTATTGTTAAAAGAGTGGGACTATCGAGTCAGTAATGATTC
>CAZOBX010000204.1:7284-10934 GCA_964578045.1 uncultured Kangiella sp.
AAAACAGCTCGCTGCGATAAAGCCAGAAAATCACGCCGACTAAAGCTATTTTCAGAAACGCTTTCCATGTTAAAGCAAGATTTTGGTAAATGGGAAGTTCGTTGGAACGAAGTTAATCGATATCAACGTACCGATGGTAAGATTGAGCAAGATTTTAACGATGACAAACCTTCGGTCGGTATTGGCATGGCTTCCGGGCGATGGGGTGCGTTGGCTTCATTCGGTGCTAAAAGATATCCGGGCACCAAAAAAATCTATGGTACCTCTGGGAACAGCTTTGTTGCGGTGGTCGAATTTGGTAAAAAAGTGCGCGCCAAAAGTTTACTGGCCGGTGGACAAAGTGGGGATGTCGATTCAAAGCATTTTGGCGACCAGGTTTACCTTTACCAAAACGGTTTATTTAAAGATGTCGCTTATTATAAAGAGGACGTGTTAAAACGAGCTGAAAGGCAGTATAAGCCAGGCGAATAACCCTGTGATTTTCACTCGCTCTAATTTGGCATAATTCAGTCAAAAAGAAGAATGAACGTAACCTTAAATTAAGGTCAATTCGGGGTAAAATTGAAGCTAGCGAAAAAGCAAAGAAACCAAAGAGCACAGAAGTAGAACTCAGCGAAGTGGAGCGAAAGCTCAAAGAGTTTAAACAAAAATGATTTTTAACAAGAAATTACAAAATATTCAGGCCAAAAAAATTTTGAATTAAGCGTTGTACGCAATAAAGTACAGGTAGAAAATGAAGAAAAATATTTTTTTTACAACGGAAATGATAGTTGCTTTGGCCGCTACACTAATTAGCATTTGTGCGCTTACGGTGTCTATCTACGAAGTGCAAATTATGCAGCGAGAACAAATTGAAAACCGAAAGGCTCAGATGATAAGTGTTTGGCCAAATTTATCCGTTAATGTGTCACCCAATAGCAAAGGTCTTCAGTTGGGTGTTGAGAATAACGGTATTGGTCCAGCGATTATAAAGTTTTTTGGCATTCACATTAATGGAAAGCCTCTTGAAAGTATTACTGAACTTAGTAGTAAATTTAAAATTCTTTATCCAAACCTTGATAGTTACGAATATACCTATGGAAACATCCGTAAAGGGCGTGTTTTCTCCGCTGGTCAGCGCCTGACTGTTCTAGAGATTCCCCGCAGCGAGTTATCTCAAAAGGTCTGGAGGGATATGGTGTCCGGTAATATTGACATGAAATTTTGTTTTTGTTCAGTTTATGAAGAATGTTGGGTTAATTCGCTACAAACTATGATTGCTGAGTCTGTGAGTGAGTGCAATTAATAGCAATGACAGGCTATAATAAAACGCTATTAGAGAAAAATTGGCTCTCTGCATTTTATGTTTAGCAAAAAAGAACCACTCAACAAACGCTGCAACGATTTGACCGAGCTCTCGCCAAAGTCTTGAAAACGAATGCGGAAAAGTTTGATTGGCTTTTACAGCCATAAAGAATCAAAAAATTTAGATGCTGAAGAAACGGAAAGTTTAGATATAACGTCCCTGTTAATCTAAGCGGTTAATCTAAACGGTTAATTTAGTTAATCGATGCGGTAAATATATCCTCCAACGCCGCTAACGCTCTCGGGTCACTTGATTGCCCTAACCAGAATATCGCTTTTCTTCTAAGATGACGATTTTTGGTATCTGTCATTATCTCTAATAAACCATCGGTCGCTTCTGGTTCAGTTAATTGTGATACAGCAAATACCGCTTCGATTTTTACCGACTCAGGATTATTACCCTTGATGATATCTAATAGGATTGGTTTCGCCTTCCTTTGATGATTTTGCGACAACCAGAATACCGCTTTTTTTCTAAGTTGAAGCAATGGAGCATATTTAGCTATTTCAACTAATCGTCGCCAACTGTCGTCGCTGTCTAATTCTGATAGACTAAATATCGCTTTGTTTTTTACATACTGGCTAGCGTCAGAATTTAGCACCGTGTCGATGACATCGATGGTTTCCGGATGTTTCGAATCTGCTAACCAGAAAATAGCCTGCCCTTGAATTTTTTCGTTATTTTCCTTAGTCGCCAATTGAACCAGCTTCTGTTTTGACTTTGGATAACTATTTTGGCTAAGCGCAAATACCGCCTTTTTTCTACTTTTCAAAGTTCGTTTTTGATCATCAACAATATTAACCAGTGATATATAACCGGCTTTGTTTCGAGCCTCTCCTAGCCAGAATATTGCCTGTCGACTTAATTTATCATCGGAACGATTCGCCAATTTATCCAACACATCATGAGCGAAGACTCCTTGATGCATGGCGATCGCGGCAAGCGCTTTGTTGCCAAATTGTTTGCTAGCAATAGTGTTTGGTTCAATATATCGTTGCAAAAATTCTATACTTTGTTTTTGGCTAACCGTGGAAAGTTCAAAAATTTTGTTGCCTCCCGCATTAACAGCACATTCACTACCCGCAAGAAACAAATCGCCTGGTTGATTATCATTCCATTTAAAATAGATATTGAGCGTCTTTGAGTCTTCATAAACTTCGTTGGTTGTGACCCAACTGTTACGACGTTTATCCAGTCTACATCCCTGATGATGCTCACCTTGAAAACAACATGGCATACCATTATTGGGTTCCATTTCCACTTGGTAACTAATCCATTGATCGGCCTCGTCAAATTTTGCCGAGTTAAGTGTTTTAGTTATATTCCGATTTATTTCAATACGGCTGAGTTCACCGTTTATTAAGTTGGTATTGGCATTTGAATCAAATGAACCGGCAGTGGTAGCTAACAATGCTGCAGACAATAATGGCGTAGAGAACAAGGCTCTTATCTTTTTCATTGAACTAGCCCTCACTTTCTAGAATTTTTGCAAAATATTCATCGGACTCTTCACTTCCCATCACAGACAAGTTCCTCAATATCTTACGTTTAAGTTCCGGGTCTTTTTCCTGCTCGATGAGGCGAACTAAACCTTTCGCATCAGATTGAATAAATAGCGCATGAATAATGGCAAATCGGACTTCTTTGTTAGAGTTTCTGTTATATAAATCAGCGAGTTTTTCTGCGGTCTTGTGTTTGCTTATGATGCCCACGCTTTTTATCGCATTCAACAATAATCGTTCGTCCTTCTCACTATTAATGATTTCAAATAATGCCTCGGCACCACCTCCGATAGCAATTCCTCTAATAATTTGGGTGCGGTGTTCTGCAAAGTTTTTTTCTTGATAGATTTTTAGTAAATCACCTGACTTGCCCATGACCCCCAGTAAATTAATGGCTCTGTTTTTTAAATCGATGTCCGATTCCTTTCTGGCTAAAACAAGTAGCTCATCACTATTATCAGAAACCATAAACCCTTTGAGAACATCCATCTTAATATCTTTATTTTTTGTATTGGCATAAATTTGTTTGAGTAAAGGGATCGCTTTTTGTGAGCCTGATATACCGAGTGTATGAATTGCATATTTTTGTAAACTTACATTAGAACTGTCTTCAGCTAACTTGGCGATCACGGCATAAGCTTGCGGCTGATTCGATTGACTGAGCACAAACAAGGCGCGTTTTTTTATTTTGTCCGAACCGTTACCTGCAATGATTTTTGTCAACAACGGAACTGTTTTTTTGGATGACGAATTCATTAAAGAATTAATCGCATAAAGTTTCAGTTCATCGTCATCAATTTCTA
>CAZOBX010000204.1:10944-11217 GCA_964578045.1 uncultured Kangiella sp.
GTGTTGCGGAAGAGCAGCGCTCCGAGCGGCCCCACCAACGCGATCGCGGCCCAGGCGGCGATCGCGAGCCGAACATCGCCGCCACCAGCACGGCCAGCGCGAGAGCGCCGTGGACCACGCACAGATTCACCGCTAGAATCCCTGATTTCAATTTTTAGTGCTTTACCATCATCTATCCAACGACTATTGGGGAAATCTTTGGCTAGTTTGGCAATTGTCTTAAGTGCCACCTGATTCTGATTATTCTTAAATTGTGAATAAGCTAGCCAATAT
>CAZOBX010000205.1:0-11037 GCA_964578045.1 uncultured Kangiella sp.
CGCAGTAATAGCGAGCTATTGGAAGTAAGCTTAACGCGGAGAGCCGCTAAATTAGCCGTACTGGATGGTTATTCTCATCCCGAGTTCAGGTTATTTACATGCGTCTCAATATTTGCGTTCAATAAATTCGGCACATTTTCATTTCCTATGATTTTCGTTTTAACCGTTTAAGGGCTTTTTTTAACTTCCTCCTTAAGTCACCCTCGGGGTCTCCAGCTAGCAGCCGCTTTATGAGTTTTTTTGCCTGTTTAATGTTGCCCTGATGCTGATAGATGATCGCTAATCTGAACTCGGCCCAGTCGTTTCCTGGCAGATCGGGATGGTTGACGTTGCGTTGTAAATAGCGCTCAATAGCTTGCTGACCTTGTTCAAGTTGTTCACCTGAGATGGCCGCTGCTCGCCCTGCCTGGTAAAGAGCCCCCCACACCTGAATACGCGCGAACGCCCCAGATGCTTTCAGGCTGGCCGTGTGGGTGAATATCTCGACAGCTTCAGCATGACGTTCCGATTCACGTAACAACATGCCTAATGCATAGTTATATTCCACATTGTCTGGATTGGTTTTCAGCGCTTTTCGGCAATAGCTCTCTGCTTCGTTATATTCCTCTTCATAAAGATGAAGACGTCCAAGCGCTAACGATCCAGCAGCTGAATCAAGTTCAGCAATTAACTTAGCGCGCAGCTTAGCTTTGCTTATGCTGCCACCTACGATGCCCGGTGCACCAATGTAAAATTTGAGTAGCCCTTCATGTGCAGGGAGCGAATTGGGGTCTAACTCTACCGCCTTATTTGCCGCCTCGAGAAAACGATCGGCAAGCGAACCTGCGCTGAAAAAGCTCACTTCGCTAAATTGAGCGGCATAAGTCACCGCCAACCAATAAAAGTGTTCAGATTGATGGTCGTTGAGTTTGATCGCCTCTTTAAAGTAAAATTCTGCCTTGTCCAGTCTTCCTTGTAGATAGGCGGTTCGACCTAGGTAGTGATAGAGTTTGTCGCTGGGTTGAGTTGATGACACTTCGGCTTCTAGTAATTCGTTAGCTCGCTGATAATCACTGTTGTGGTATGCGGCGACTCCTTCTTGAATGGATGCCGACGAGTTAAAACATTGAATAGATAATAAAGCGGCAAAGATACTCGCCATTAGTAAAGGCTTTTTGTTCATAGTCGGTACCTAATCTCCTCGATCATGATTGGTGTTTATCAATAACTGGATAGTTGAGGTAGATAAGCGGAGCACTTTGAACACTTATCTTTCTCAAGAGTGATGATTGCAAAAGAGAACAACTAACGTTAGCAAAACAGGCCGAATCGCAGAATAGCGAGACCAATCTCATAACAAAGCTATTAACACAGGAATTATTATTATTTTGTAGGAGTAGCCTTGGAATCTAAGTCAATGGAATGTCTCGGAGGTGAAACTCCCAAAGCTGTTTATGAAAAAGCACTGGGGAATTAAATCAATTTAAGATCGCATTGCACTTGAGTTGTGAATCTACTGAATTGGTTATAGAATTTCGCCTCTTTTTCTTCTTATGCCACTGAAAGCTGTTAGAATCGGCTAAACGCCCGCATTCAAGTGAATACCTGGCAATTAATTAGCTAAATAAACAGCAATATCATTCATGACTTTAACTCACTTCAACCTTGCTCACATTATCCTGGCAAACCTGTCAGAAAGACTTGTCGGGGGAATTAAACGTTTATATGCCGATAATCGGGCATTGATATTAACTGTTTCTATCACTTTGCTAAGCGCCTGTAATCAACAACCAGAATCAAAAACAACCGTTGAAAAAAACAACATCGCTAAGACCGCTGCAATTGAGACCTCTCCATATGGACGTGAAGCTGTTTTTAACTACCCCGATTTCGCTGGCAATTTTAATGTCGCCAGCCACTCGATGATTCTTTCTGATCAGTCGCGAATTGAGCCTTTTGATCCCAATTCAATCGAAAACCGAAAATTACAAATTCGTTTTTATTATCCGACTAATATTTCAGCTAGCAACTTGACAGAACAAAATAAATTACCGGTCATTTCACAGGATGCTTGGGATTATTTGGTAGGACCTCATCAAGTGGCAGGAAAAATGTTGCGTTTTGACAATTATCAAACCGCTAAGTGGGATATCGCTTTAGGCGCAGATGTTGACTCTTTTCAATCCAACTATCCTGTTCTGGTTTTTTCCCACGGTTATGGTTTTAGTGCTGAATCTTATTCCGCTCTTTCTGCCGAGTTAGCCAGTAACGGCTATATAGTTGTTTCCATTAATCATACTTATGGAGCCAATCCGGCCGACTTGGGAAATAACAATCTGGTTTGGGCACAGCCTTTACCATCCGATTCTATTGGTGCTTACTTGCCGGTTTGGTCTGACGATCAGATATTTGTTATCGAGCAATTGAACTTAATCAATAGTAATCCCGATAGCTTGTTTTTTAATCGGTTGGATTTGACTAATCTCGGGGTTTTTGGTCACTCTTATGGTGGAGCGGCTTCTTATCATACCGCCTCAAGAGATCCTAGAGTAAAAGCTGTTATCGATATCGACGGAACCATTTTTGATTTTGAAGATCGATACATTGATCAACCATTCGCATTTATTCTTTCAAAAAATCACCAACCAAAGTTTGATTTTTCTTTAGTCTCCAATGATGCTTATCAAGTTCGATTTCAACAATTTGAGCACATCAGTTTTACCGACCATATTTTATGGTGGCAATGGGATCATGACGAATTAGATATGGGACTTGGAAAAGTGGATGCGCATCGAGCCGTCGAACTAACCGCTAAAATCACCCTTCAGTTTTTTGACAAGTATCTTAACCATCAAAATGGTGAAAGGTTAGCGGACCAATCCATTGAATCTGGTGAAGTGGAAGTGGTTAGTTTTTAGCCGACCAACAATTCGGACAGTTCCTGCGTCCTAAATCAGGAAAAAGAAAAGTTATTTCCCCCTTTGCAAAGGAGGAAGTTATAAGCTCAACTGAAAAATTCCTGCATATACCAGCCCAGAGGTAATAGCAGTAAGAGCAATAACAATGCCAGCTATTACTTTCAAAAGAACATACTTATTGTTTAGTTTTTTATGCTGTTTTTCCAATTGCAGCGTCCAGACCAATTCCTTCATCGGCTGCATATAATAAATCCGCTCCATAAAAGGATAACCCGCAAAGGGCTCTTCCTGCTGCAACAAATTACAGATAGCCATGGCTCTCTCTGAACTGGTACGGGGTGTCGGTTTTCCCTGGGCACGAGATAATTCGGAAAGGCTTTTTGATTCAAACCCCAGAGCTCGCCATGGAATATCCTTTTGGGTTGAATACCACTTGCTTTGGCGAGCTTCTGGATAAAACAAACAAATCTGATGTCTTTCAATATCCGCGTTATTATGACTTATCACATAATCCGCTTTTTCAAATAACGCAGCGATTTTTTGTCTTTCAAGGGGATGCTCTCGTAAGTCAGCAGGTCTGATACGAAATCGATTATATATTTCATCCGCAATCGGACGAGTGGGTTTGCGATTGCCGACATAATTACCTAAGATTTTAAATGGTCTTTCGTCACCGGCAGTATACTGAAATAATACCAATGCCAACTGCACTAACTCGTCTTCGGGAGTTTTACCAGTGTATACCGCACACACTGATAATGCGGTAATGGTTTGACCGATTAACGGACGCTTTTCATTTCGTATCGATTGGTTGACTTTTTTTCTAGAACTAATTGCAACCACTACCGGCTCAGGGTCCGTCTCAATACTGACTAATTTTAAATCACCTTCGCTGGAAAACTCTTGCATCTTCACTTTTTGTTGCAGATGACGTAAGTTAGAAACCTTGTCCAGCCGATCATACACTGCAACCAGATCATCATTAGCAGCACGATTGGAATTAGCAAAACGATTAAGAATGCCTTCTTCTTTTTCGAAATCTTTATGAAAGTGGTAGAGATTGGCCAGTCGAATATAATTTTCCGAACTCAGATCAAAATTATCCGAGGTCGCTACATTTTCCTGTTGCTCTATAAGGGATAAGAATTTTTCTTCTACGATAAGGGTTAAATTGTTACTGCCTGACATAACTACTTGCTCAAAGTTTCGACTTAGAAATTGTATTCCAAGCATCATTGGCTGGTTATATTTTAACCAACCTTTCACAAAAGCAGCATGCTACATTAGATAACACCACTTCACAAATAATATCTCGGCCTGAGAAGTGTGAATATTAACGTTTGTTGGACCAAACGTATCGATTTGGCGACAAACAGCCGTTTTACTCTAGCTCAAGTATACTCTTCACTTTAAAAATTTCACGAATAGACTCAATAAAATCAGCTAATGCAGCAGTCATCAAAGCGAAATCAGCATCAAATTTGACTATTTCATCTTCACCGCCGAGTTCATCATTTTCTTTTAACAACTCATGATTAAATTTAATGCCTTTAATTTGCAGGTCATCTTGAACAGTGGCTTGCAATAGACTTTTGAAGTGGATGCCCAGTCGGTTAATCAAATAGCCGTCCTTAAGTAACTCTGCTACGTAGTGATTTTCAATGTCATTGTCTTTAAAACGGGCCACCCGCTCATCTTTGGGTTCTTTTAACAGATATTCCCCACTTAATGACCAATCTTGAGGCGCTCCATTAAAGATCCACTGGTGCATAATGGACGCAGGATTTTCTTCTGCGATAAATTGCATGGCGCCAAAGGAGCCAAGGGATTCCAACAAAAGTTCATAAAATTCATCGACTTGAGCAGGGCTTGTCGCGTCAATGATTAACAACCGTTTTTTGCTATCGATATAAGCTTTTATGTGACTAGAACGCGGAAAAGCATTTGGCAACATCATGCTAACGATATCTTCTTTAATGGTTTGCTTTTCTTTGCTGTAAATTTTACGACCAAAATCATCCTGCATCGCGGTAATTTTTTCTTCTAACGCTTCTTTAATAGCACTGGCAGGGATCACCTTTTGCTCTTTTCGCATACAAAAAAGAATGCAACCACCCGCCGCATGGATCAAATATTCTTTATTGCGATGTATGGGCGATACCCAACCGATGGTTTTGTCAGCCATGCGGGCGCAAGGCTTGAACCGACGAGCTTCTAGTTTTTCAGAGAACTCATCGGCCGAAAGCGTGAAGCTGTCCGGTAATTGATAGATATGACAATTTTTGAACCACATAAAAAGACTTCGCATAACTTGGTTGCAGAAAAAGGGCCGCTATTATGCCAAGTTTAGTGTGATTCTCAAAGCTCATTTAGTGGTGATTTACCCTCTGTTTAGTTATTTCTGCTAAAATCGCAAAAACGAGTTAGTCGTTATTTTATGAAAAACGAATTGGATAAAACCACAATGCAAACCTTTATACTGGACGGCCGACCACATATCACATTAGATAATCTACTTAAATGTGAAGGCTGGTGTGAAAGCGGCGGCGTCGCCAAACAACAAATTGCTGCGGGTCTTGTTCAAGTCAATGGAAAGATTGAGACCCGCAAGCGCTGTAAGATTTTTGTCGGTCAGGTTGTTGAGTTTGAAAGTCAACAGATTGTCATATCAGACCATTAGTACAGCTTCCTTTTTTAAATCTCCCTTCGCCTACAAAAAGGCAAACGAATCTTCATCTAGTCGCATCAGGCTCTTAGGTTTAGCCATCATAGTCGTCGACAAGGTTTTGATCCTCGGGAATATTCGTTCGAAGTAGAATTCTGCGGTTCTGACTTTGGCACGATAAAACTCAATGTTCTCGGGTTTTTCGGCAATTTTCTCATTGGCTTTTTGCGCCATCATCGTCCACATATAGGCCATGGTGATGTAACCGGAATACATCAAATAATCCACTGACGCGGAACCGACAACATCACGATCTTTTCGGGCTTTTAGTGCCAGGCGTAACGAATATTGTTGCCAGTTGATGACGGCTTTACTGAGTGGCCAAATAAATTTATTCATCCGTCTTTTATGCACATTGTCGGAGATCATGCTATGATTTTTGCAAAACTTCAGGATTTCTTTAGCAAATGCTTTAAGGCTTCGACCTCGTTGCATTAATATTTTTCTACCAAGTAAATCGAGGCCTTGAATGCCTGTGGTACCTTCGTACAACGTCGAAATTCTGGCATCGCGCACGACTTGCTCTAGTCCCCACTCTTTGATGTATCCATGACCGCCAAAAACCTGCAATCCCAAATTGGCTGATTCTAAACCCAACTCGGTTAAAAAAGCTTTTAGAATTGGCGTCATAAAACCAAGCTGATCATCTAGTTGAGCTTTTTCTTTTTCATCCTTTGCTTGCTCCAGACGATCGACAATCATTCCCGTATAAAAAATCATTGCGCGGCCACCTTCTGAAATGGCTTTTTGAGTTAACAGCATACGCCTGACATCGGGATGAACGATGATTGGGTCAGCGACTTTATCAGGATATTTAGTGCCCGAAAGTGATCGCATGGACAAACGTTCTTTGGCATAAGGTAAGGAGATTTGATAAGCCAGTTCTGCGCTACAAACCCCTTGCATCGCGGTGCCAATTCGAGCGGTATTCATAAAGGTAAACATATATTCCAAACCTTTATTGGCTTCTCCAATCAGGTAACCTTTGGCGTTATCAAAGTTAATGACGGCGGTAGAAGATGCTTTGATCCCCATTTTCTCTTCAATCGAACCACAGGTAACCTGGTTAGATTCGCCTACAGAACCATCGGCATTGACGCACATTTTGGGTACAATAAATAATGATATACCGCGAGTCCCTTTGGGCGAATCGGGCAGCTTAGCAAGCACAATATGAATAATGTTGTCGGTAAAATCATGCTCGCCAGCAGAAATAAATATTTTACTGCCGGTAATATCGTAACTGCCATCATCATTTGGCATGGCTTTGGTTCGTACCTGGCCTAAATCTGTACCGCACTGGGCTTCAGTCAAACACATAGTGCCGGTCCACTCACCGGAAGTGAGCTTATGTAAATAGGTTTCTTTTTGCTCGTCGCTACCATGTTCGAGCAAGGTGTTCATTGCCCCCAAAGTTAACCCCGAATACATCGCCCAGGACCAGTTAGAGGTTCCGGTCATTTCGGTTCGAATTAGACCGAGAGACGGAGGCAATCCCTGTCCACCGTATTCAACGGGATGGGAAAGGCCATGCCAACCACCATCAATGTACTGCTGATAGGCTTCTTTAAAGCCTTTTGGTGTGGTTACCTTGCCATCATCAAATTGGCAGCCTTCTGTATCGCCGCTTTGGTATAAAGGCGCTAATTCTGATTCACAAAATTTGGCACATTCTGAAATGATCATATCCACTAGATCGGGAGTAGCCTCTTCGTAGGCTGGATATTTTTTATAGTGATTGTAGTAATCGAAGACCTCTTCAATGACAAACTTCATATCGGCTGCAGGGGCTGTATATTTGATCATGGATTTATTCCTTTGTCGAAATGTCGACTATATTAAAACTCTTGCCCCTATTCTGGCAGCAATTCGGTCATTTTTCAACTGGTCGGATGTGTTATTTTTCGAATAGTTGTTCAAATAGCGCGTTGCAACTGGATATTTTTGTGCTTCTCATATGGTTGGACATCCACTAAAATACCGACACTCTGAAAATATCCTTAATCTACAAACTTAGAAAATCCAGTTGAACGCGAAAATGAGGGTATTCCCTTTATCTGCATAGAAGACTCAGGGAGGTCATTGTCACCTGACCGATGAACAGCGCTTTTATGGATTTTCTGGGTGTATCAAGGGGACGCGCGGACTTTTGTGATTTAGTATGACCTGCGTAGCGCAATGGGTACAACTGATTTATCTAGGATAATACCTTATTCATGACAAAAACAGCACTATTACTCGCCAATTTGGGTTCACCTGATGAACCGAATACTGATGCCGTCAGACGATATCTGGATCAATTTTTGATGGATCCAAAGGTCATTCAATTGCCTTGGCTAATTAGAAGATTAATTGTCAGCTTGTTTATTTTGCCAAAGCGACCCAAATTTTCTGCGTTAGCTTATCAAAGTATCTGGACAAAAGATGGCTCGCCACTAATAGTATTTTCCGAAAAACTAAGATTGGCAGTTACCCAGAAACTTCGCCTACAAGAAAATAACGCGCCAGTTTATATGGCGATGAGATATGGAAATCCCAGTATCGAAAGTCAGCTATTGGCGATTGCCAAAAAACAAGAAATCAAGGAAGTACTTTTTGCACCGCTTTATCCTCATTACGCGCAAAGTACTTTTACTACATCGGTCAATGAAGTAGAAAGAGTGATCGCCGATCATCAACTCGATCTAAAATTAAAAATCAAACCCGCTTTTTATAATGACGCTGGCTATATTGGAGCGTTAGTCGAAAGTTGCGCGCCGTATATTTTTGAACGAGCCTCGCAACAAGCTGTGGCGAGTGGGGACCAAACCAACAGGGGTTGCCCGCATGTCTTGTTTAGCTATCATGGCTTGCCAGAACTCCATTTGACTAAAGCCGATCCTACCGGTAAGCATTGCCTAAAGGTAAAAGATTGCTGCAACACACCGTCTTCGGCTCATAAAACCTGTTACCGACATCAAGTTTTTGAAACGACTCGGCTTTTTGTTGAGCGTACTGGATTACAACCTGAACAGTACAGCATCAGTTTTCAATCGCGACTCGGACGAGCGAAATGGTTGGAACCAAGTACCGAAAATAAATTGAAGGAATTAGCGGAAAAAGGCATAAAAGATGTGGTGGTGATCTGCCCTGCTTTTGTGACCGATTGTTTAGAAACACTGGAAGAAATTGCGATTAGGGGTCAACAGACTTTTACTCAAGCCGGCGGACGATCTTTAAGGTTAATACCTTGTTTGAATGATCATCCTGACTGGGTGGATGTAGTGGTTAGTTGGCTTAATACTAAATAACCTCAACGAAACCTTTGAATCAATACCCACGCTGAACATTTACCTGCGATAAAAGTTTTTCACCTTCGATATAGCGACGCAGGTTTTCTATAGCCAGGATTAATACTCTCTGCCGAAGCTTTTCTGATCGATAAGCAATATGAGGTGTAATAATGACTCTCGGTTGTTTCCACAATGGATGATCGGCCGGTAGTGGTTCTGGATCGGTCACATCTAAACCCGCGCCAGCTAAATTGCCATTTTTTAGAGCGACCATTAAATCGTCCGTCACCACACTCTTTCCCCTAGCCACATTAATAAAATAAGCATTGGGTTTCATCTTTTTAAAAAATTCTAGATTGAACATACCGTTGGTCTTTTTAGTCAGCGGCACGGTATTAACAATAATATCGGCTTTGGCTGCCAGTTCAAATAACTCATCAGAAAGCCCAACATACTCTACAAAACCGGGACCTTGTCGGCTACTGTTGCGAGTGGCGAGCACTGTCATGCCAAGCGCGCTGGCTCGTTTGGCTGTTTCAGTCCCTATTCCGCCTAGTCCTACCACTAACATGGTTCGTCCTTCTATTTCCCAAACCTTATCGGTGCCAGCGGCAAGCTGTCGATCCCATATTGATTGGTTTTGGTTTTGAGAGTATTGATCGAGACGGCGGACCAAAGAAAACATCATAGCGATTGCATGCTCGGCGATTTCGGGAGCCGATAGTCGCTGGGTATTGGTCAGTATTATATCGCTGTTTTTAATGCTGTCGGCGTTAACACAGTTTTCAACACCAACAGCTAACGACTGGATCCAACCAACATTGAGAGATTGAGTAAACAGATTTGGGATGCAATATCCGATAAAGGCATCGGCATCTTTCATTTCATCGGCTACGTGTTTTATATCATTGCTGCCAAAAAACTTAATTCCTGGAAAGCTCTTTTGAAAGATCTTGAGTTGTTTCTGGTTGCCCCACAAAACGACTTTTTCTGGTTTTTTCCAGCCAGCCATTTTTCGCGAAGGCACTTTGCTTTCTCTTAGTTGAAATTTAGTGATTAGCTCATTAGCGGAGCTGTTGGTTTCTGCATACAGGGACGAACATTGCATGCAGAAAAATAAAGCAAAATAAAAACAACCTTTTAAAGTAAAACCAAATCCCCTAGTCATTTTGAGCGCCTCGCATTTTATAGTTTGTGTCAGTAAAGCAACGATCAATAGAAAATGTAATACTATTGGATCATGCTACAAAAATCGACGACATTCCTAATCACACCTAAACAGGCAGGAATTTACCCAGTCAGGTATTATACCCGTTCCACCTCAAGATGCAGACTTCAGTGCTCAGCCAGGAAAGTTGTACAAGGTGGAACGGGTATATACTTATGGTAAGAACACTCTCGCGTCACAGGAAATTAAGGTAATAGAGCAATAATGACAAAATACAAAAGCAACACCTCCAAAGAAACCATAAACCAAGCCGAAAGCATCGCTAAGGCAACTCAGCGTCCTGGGCAAACCAAAGAACAAACAAAATTGATCGCACAAGGCATACAAAAAGGCATTGAACAATACAAGAAACAACATAAAGTGAAAGCCCGAGAATTAGATAAGAAACTCAAAACAATCAAATCAAAAGCACTGGCTGGCTCTGTAGAAGGTAATAATACTGGCTCTGACATGGCTGGAGCATCAAAGAAATCGACTAGTTCCGCGCTCCCCTGGCTTCTTTTAATCATTTCGTGGATATCTTTCAGTGTTTTTTGGTATATAAAGCGATAGAACCTTTACCTTACGGAATTAAGGGCTAGCTTTGATTCCGATCTTTGCGCATGCTTTATTCTCAATGTTAATGGGGCTAAAACCCGCTAGCACTGGTCATTCCATCATTTCCCAGGTTTCGTTCCCGGCTCTCTTTTTGCTATAATACGCCACCGTTTTACTGTAATGATTACCTTTTCAACGTTATTTAACCTCAACTTGGGATAAGAGTAGCCAATAATCCCGTAAAGTATCAGATTAAATAAGGGCTCATCGGTCAGTATCAGTCTTTTGGTGACTATCAAGGCAAGTTTGTGCGTTAATAGCGAGCTATTGAAAGCAAACTTAACGCGGAGAGTCGCTAAAAGACTGATGCTGGATGGT
>CAZOBX010000206.1:0-4744 GCA_964578045.1 uncultured Kangiella sp.
GTAATATCCAGTTTCTATCGGCCTTAACAACCATAATATCTTTGACTAACAACTGATGTTCTAAACGGAATGGAAGTGCATTTTTATAAAGATGTTCAAGGAAGGCAACTTGCTCGTACGCCGATACGGAAAGGTTTCCATCAACCCAATAACTACCCGTTTTGGTACTCGGATCGGTATTACCATATTCTAATTTTTGAAGATAGTTCCGAGCCTTTTCCTCACCTAGCTCCTTTGCGAATATATCATAGACCCAAACCGCAGAATTACGCATTGCAGAACGTAGGTTTTGATCTTGATTATGTGGCGCATAACTTCTCTTGACACCGTCCCATTGAAAAACTTGAAACTCATCCCTGACTAATCCAGCATCCAGAGCAAAAAGGGTGTGGGGAATTTTGAAAGTGGAAGCGGGAGAATAACGCATTTCAGCTCTAGCACGATTAAACACGTATTTTTTACGGTTTTTTTCACGATCATCTATGACCACGATGGTGCCCTTGGCATTGAACTTGTTAAAGTATTTCTCCCAATCCGCGCGCTCACTTTTGTGTTCTTGCACAACGCTGACGGAGCCTAAAGAAAAAGCTGCCAATAAAATAGTGAGACCTGCCAAAACGAATTTTCTTTTATATTGATTTATCATATTCCTCTCAATCTTTAATGAAAAATGACTAACATCTACCTGAAAGCCTGCGCATCAAGAACGCCCAGCGCGCATCTAAGTGGAACGAATTATTAGGTATTAGGTAACATAATTATTGAGTAAACTAAAAATAACACCATTATCATAAGAATCAAACAGCCGATCATAAATACCTTGCGCCTGAGCGGCACATAGTTTGAACTAACGTGTATTGATGCATGAAGTATGCGGCTTACGACAAACATCCAAGCCAGTGCATGAATATAAATAGTAATAAAATTGGTTAGCCATAAAATTATAGTAAGCACATAAAATAGCACTGGAACCTCAAACTGATTTCGAATGCAATTGTTAATTTGCAACACATTGTCTGGCCATGCATCGTCGTGCAGCGCCCGTCGCTCTTTATTAACTTGGCCCAGATTCGATGCTCGGGATTTTAATATTGCCAAATAAATATAAAGCCAGAACGTAAGGAAAATTTGAGCTATGACGGGTAGAAATATAAGACTATCTTTCACTTTATCCTCTCAAGTTTGTAAACTTCTGGTAATGCATAGACAACACCCGTAGCGGTCGTATTTTAGTTTTACGACGCAGCAGCATAAAATTTCAACCTATACATGCTAGTGATTTACTTCATGATACCTGTTCTATGGCTTTTAGAAAGTAGTTTTTCCACTTGGCTTTCTTCATCATTTCGGGGTTTTCAAACATTGCATACCCTTTTTTGATATGCCCTTTTTCAAAGTACTTTAAAGGCTTGGCTTTACCACTATCAATTAGTTTGGCGACCTCTGATTCAGTCAGCTTAAATGCAAGTCCGGCTGGCGACCATGAAGCGCATAGAACTTGATTTGCGTAGAGTGCCGCCCCACTAAAGAAGTGCCTGGCCTCTAACGGAATTGCCACTTCATCTTCAATATCTAGATCGGAAATAAGCTGGGATAGTTTTTCTAAATATATTTTAGCCATCTGTACCTATTGCCCTCTAACGCTTTAAGCGTGCGCGACTTTTTTGTCGCATACCTTTACTTATATTGCTTTACTTGCATGCTGTACCTTGGTGGTGCAATATTTTCCAATCTTTTGTGTTTTTCACCCAGATAGAACTTCGAAGAGAGTTTACGCCATTGCAGAACGCACTGTACTTTGCCAAGATAACAAATTCAGATAATCTTATAAATTTGAAATCATTAAGTTCTATTTTTTGAGACTCCTCATTGCTCAGCAAGGATAGAATTTCATTTTTGTTGAATACTCTACCAGACTTTCCAATTTCTTCGAAATTGTCAGAAAATATTTCAGAAAGGCATTTTGTATCTTTTCGCCCCTCCGGATTCGACAATTTCAGTTCCAAATTTTTTATAATTTCGAAATCAATATCCATGTTCACATATATCACTTAACTGCGCGCTAATACGCATCGGTTTTATCGGATTCATTTTTCAACACCTTGTTAAATTTTAGTTCACCAGCCACCTATATTTTTGAATCATTGTGCGAGTTCTCCCGGTGCCTTTCTCTGATAACAAAATAGTATGTTCATAAAAGCTGTGTATGAACATTTCTTGAACGCATATTAAACTCAATATACTCGTTAAAATCAACAAGTTATTGCGAATTTGTCGAATTCACTTTGAGCATAAAGTAAATAAAACAAACATATCTACTATACTCATCTTTTTTATATCTTTTTTCAAAGGGTTACGTTTTAGATTGGCAGGTAAAAACCGTTGGCTTGGGTGAATAACCCTAAGACTAGTTTGCAGCTTTCGTTTCGGAGACGGGTTTCATCGAATATTTGAAAAGCCTGCTGGATATTGTCTATTATGCGACTAGGTCAAGCGTGCTCACGCCATTGAACGATACGACGAAAAAAACTATAAAGATAAACCAATAAAAAAATAAATATCACACTTATTTTAACTATAGGCGATTTTATTGAACCGTTGGACCAGCCAATAATTCAACACCAGCTGCATTAAAATGCCCGCCAATAATACCAGCCACCACTGCCCATCACCTTGCAGCGCCATCCAATAAGACTTAGTGATTTAAAAGGGCGGGAACAATCCGAATAACCACTGCCAAGGTTCAGCTACAAAGCAGCCCAAAATGATGATCCAACCAGCTAAACTGACAAACTTACCGTAGACAAATCCCTGTAATTTATTTTTCGCAAAAATAGCCAGGAATAACGTTGTGGTCGAGGCCACAAGCGAAGCACCGGCTGCAATCAAAAGAAATTACCAAAGTGGAACCAGCGCCTGATTAACACACAACATAACCCCAACAATGTCAAAAAACTGCATAGAACTAAATATCTAAGGTTAATTTCAAGGGGATGTGCACTAACCCCCTTTTGGTCTTAATAAAATTATAATAGGGGTTAAGAGCTAAATTAAAAGGTTCAATATCACGTCTCTTTTACAAATTCCGACGTTCTCACCCAGTTTATTAAGCGAGTCTCTTGAAAATAATTGTTTGAACTGTTGGCTTAGTTTGTTAATGTTTAACCGTCCCATTCGAATCACTCTGAAAGTTTTTAGTCGAATGCTCAAGCGAAGTTATATCTAGTAAACCCAATGATTTATTCAAAAATTAGACAATCTTCATTTTCCCGACTATCTTAATATTGATCGTAAATACCAGATTGTTTCAATTGTATGACGTTCAAACGCAATAATTTGCTAAAAAGTAGAAACGTTCAATATTTTATCTCGATTTGCAATAAAAATACTTTTCTAAACGAAGTTAAGAGCAGTGGACCTTATGTATGTTAAGGAGTTACAAATGTCATCTCGTCGGTTTTTTATAAGTTTTACAGTTTTATTGGCTGTAGCTTTTCACCCCCAATTATTTGCCAATTCATGGGAAAACACTGAGTTAAGCGGATATCTAAGTTTCGAATATGAAAAAAATATCGGGGGCGATGACGAAGGAGATCTCAATGGTTCCTTTGATTTAGATCTTATTGATTTGGTTTTTAACTTTCAACTTACTGAACGTCTTCGCGTCGCGACTGACATCACTTGGGAGCACGGTGCAGCAACAGAGGATGGTCGAGGAAATGTTGCCATTGAATATGGGTTCGCTGAATACACCTATGCTAACTCGCTAAGGATAAGAGCTGGCAAAATGTTTACTCATTTCGGCATCTATAACGAGATCCATACCGCGAAGCCAGCAACTTTAAGTGTTAAAGAACCTCTTGCAACTAACAAAAATAATAAATTTGGCAGCGATATTCGTTTCTATCCTCGATGGTTAACCGGAATAGCTATTCAAGGAGATTCTACAATATTTGATGACATTCCGATAAACTATGATTTGCAGCTCTCAAATGGTGAAAGTCTCGATGAAGGCGACAACCCATTTGAAGAAGACAATAATAATCATAAAGCGCTCAATGGCCGTATTAGAGTTGATATTAAAGATAATTTTAGGCTCGGCCTGTCTTTTTATAAGGATACAATGCTCGACGAAGTCGGCACTGGATCACTAGAAATAAATAGTTATGGATTTCAAATGGAATGGATGACTGAATTTGATTTAGGCGTAGAATTAGAATATGTCATTGGAAATGTCAATGAAATTAACGTGGTGGATATTGACCGTTCTGCCTATACAATTATGTTCTACTATCCTTTTTCAGAAACGATTACCCCCTACTTTAGATACGAGTCGCTTGAGCCAAATAAGGATATAAGCGACGATTCAGCAACGCTATACGTAACCGGCATTAATTTCGAGGTGGATACAAATATGTACCTAAAATTCGAGATAAATAATGTCACAACCGAAATCAATAATTCTAAATTTAACGGTAATGACTGGAGCGAATTTAAACTTTCGCTTTCGATTGGGTTTTAAGAGGATGGTTATGAAAAAGTCATACAGTTTCTTAATTCTGTTTTTGTTTAACTGTGCCGTTGCAGCTACTGACTATCATTTGATTAGTAACGTCAGCTCAGATATCAGTACTTTAACCTCTAAAGAAGTGAAATCAATATTTCTAGGCCGCAAAACAATTACCGAAAATGGCATTACTTTTAGACCTTGTTACAGCAGCATTCAAAGTGAACAGGTGCGAAG
>CAZOBX010000206.1:4754-5405 GCA_964578045.1 uncultured Kangiella sp.
AAATTATAAAGAAAGATTATCCAAGATTTGTGAGATATTGGAACAAAAAACTATTCTCAGGAGGTGGTAATTTACCCAAGGAATTTGAGTCTACTGAACAAATTGTCGATTATGTAGAACGAGAGAAAGGTTCACTTTGTTTAATAACTCAATTACCAAAGAAATTGCCTAAACAGATTGTTTTAGTTAGTTTGACTGAGTAAGTTTCGATGAAGCAGCATTTTATATAACCACTCTAGCTTTAATGAATAAATACGCATTTACTCGATGTTTTAGGGTAATTCTCTACCGATGATAATACAGCTAAAAATAAAGCAGCACTTAACACTAATTTCACTAGTAGGTGTGCTCGGCAGTCTATTCTATATAGTACTTAGTATTATCTATTCTAGTAGTAATAGTGAAAATATAAGACAACTTGTAGACCAAGAACTCCCAGTACAGAAGATACTTAATAGAAACAGAAATTTAATATTGAGAATAGAATCATTATTTAATGAAGCGATACTTGAAGAAGATGAAGATTTATTGTATGAAACAAAGATCGAGGCTGACAAAATTGTTGAAGGCCTAAATGAAATCGGACAAAAATCAACAGATCTCAAACAGCCGGCCAATTCACTCAAAGCTGATTTTTTAGACTATTTCAAC
>CAZOBX010000206.1:5415-10831 GCA_964578045.1 uncultured Kangiella sp.
ATAAAAATATAATTGAAACGCTTGCACATGATAAACAAAATAAATTGAAGCGTTACAGGGATTCAAATAAACGGCTTCTCGAAAATACCAATATCAACCTAAATAGTAAATTGATCACTATTAGTGATGATGCTGATTTTCTAATCAAAATTGAGATTTTGTTTGGTATATTGCTTGTATGTTTAACGATTTTTGTAGTTTTAAAGATCAACTCAATTATTATACAAAGACTAGTCCACATTAAAAACCTCGCGTCCGATATTGCAAACGGCAACTGGGATACCAAAGTAGCGTCAGAGAAATTTAATACCAGTGATGAATTAGCTGAAGTCTTGGATTCTATAAATGAGATGAAGAAGCAATTAAAATTGAATTTTACTGAGCTGGAGAAATCATATGCCAACGCGTTGGTTGCCATCGAAGCAAAATCAAATTTTCTTGCATGTATGAGCCATGAAATTCGCACACCACTAAATGGAGTACTCGGCATGCTGGGTTTAGTAAAAAACAGCGAGCTTAATCATGAACAGTCACACAGAATAGATGTGGCGCAATCAAGTGCAAAGTCTCTACTTACTTTGATCAATGATATTTTGGATTTTTCTAAAATCGAGGCAGGAAAACTGGATCTAGAAATTATTGATTTTAATATTCGAGAAATGTTAGGAGAACTTGCTGAATCGATGGCGTTAGTAGCGCAAGAAAAAGGAATAGAAGTGATCCTAGATCTAGTCAATATTAGGCAATCACTTGTGAAAGGAGACCCAGGACGAATTCGCCAGATAATCACTAATTTAGTGGGTAACGCCATCAAATTTACTGACCAAGGCGAAATAGTCATTCGAGTCAGCTTGAATATGCATAAGGAAGACCAGTTAATCTTATCGGGCAAAGTAATCGATAGTGGGATAGGGATACCCGCTGATAAGCTCTCCCATCTTTTCGAATCTTTTTCTCAAGTAGACGCTTCAACTACGAGAAAATACGGCGGGACTGGGTTAGGTCTAACCATTTGCAAAGAACTCTGTGAACTAATGCAGGGAAATATT
The DNA here is from genome assembly GCA_964578045.1 of uncultured Kangiella sp. Classification (GTDB taxonomy): domain Bacteria; phylum Pseudomonadota; class Gammaproteobacteria; order Enterobacterales; family Kangiellaceae. Next base: position 6,465 of record CAZOBX010000206.1, read on the forward strand.
TCTGTTTCTAGTGAGATCGGAAAGGGTAGTACATTTGAGTTCACGATACAAATACAAGCCAGCAAAGATTCTCAAATTGTGATGCCACATATTGATATAAACAAGCTCGATTTACTGATTGTCGACGACAACGAAATCAATAGAGAGGTGCTGCGTGCGCAACTTGAACAATGGGGTGCCAAGGTAACCGAAGCTGAAAGCGGGAAACAGGCTCTTAAGATCTGTCATGAACGGATTATAAGCAATACTCTGTTTGATGTCGCTCTGCTGGATATGCAAATGCCAGGAATGAGCGGTGACACTTTAGGAGTAAAAATAAGAGAACAGCGCGAAATGAGCACAATGTCGTTAGTTATGATGACATCTATTTTACATGACAAAGAACTTCAGTATTTTGCCAATATCGGCTTTAATGCGTTTTTTCATAAACCTGCAACGACTTCTGATTTGCTAAATGCTCTCAACGTTGTGTTAGATGCCGGGAAAGCACTTGAGCACGCCAATCCGTTGGTGACTCATGAGTACTTAAACAGCTTGATTAAATCGGATAAACCTTCACACCCAAAACAAGCAAAGATTAATACACCATGGCCTAAGGATTGTCGAGTATTGGTAGTAGAAGACAATCGAGTCAATCAAGCAGTTATACTAGGAATTTTGGAAGAATTTGGACTGACCGCTTGCATAGCCAACGATGGATTAGAAGCGATTTCCATACTAAATACTACCTCATATTCGGAAAAATTCAGCTTATTGTTTATGGACCTGAAAATGCCTAACATGGGTGGTATTGAAACGACTAAAAACATAAGGGCAGGTAAAGCCGGTAAATTTAATGAAGCCGTTATTATTATCGCAATGACCGCTAACGTAATGATGAGTGATCGACAACAATGCCTTAGTTCTGGAATGGATGATTTCCTTTCAAAACCGGTTGAACCTGATTTGATTTATGATAAGTTAATTGAGTACTTAACAAACCATGAGAGTAGCGATCATCCTTTAGGTGTAGAACGAAGCTCTTATCAGGATGAATCCAACGCCGCTCAGCGTAAAGTGGAAGAAAGTATCGATTTTGAAGAAGAGTTTCTTCAATGGAACAAGAATACTTTACTTAAACGAGTGAAGGGTAAAACAAAACTAATGTTGAAATTACTGGGGGCTTTTTGTCACGATATGCCAGAGCAAATTGAGCAGCTAGCGATTGCTATCAAACACTCAGATCTGGAAGAAATAAAATCAATTGCCCATAATATTAAGGGCGTCTCCGCAAATCTGAGCGCTGAACGACTAAGTGATTATGCTTATAAAATCGAGACAGCCGCAAAATCTAGTAACTTTAATGACGTACTAGATATTCACGAATCTATAAAAACCGAATACTCCCTTGTAATAGAGCTATTCGAATCTAAATTGGACGGCATTCAATAAATGTTGTATTTGCCTTTTACCTCACTTTCTGCAGCAGATTTAAAAATTAAATCTTTTTTGTGCGAGATAGATCGCAAGAAATAGCGACATAGATGACGACGAATAAGGCCAAAAGAGCAAAGTATTTAGTTGGTTTCTCTGAAACAATCAAAACATGACTATTGATAAAACGGTACCGGCGTGACTAACATGGCTGTTATAGTGTTGTCTTCTTTCGCATCGAGCAAAACAAAACCAAAAATAAAACAAACACATTTCCTATTCTCATGTTTTTATTCAATTTTTCAAAGCGGTACGTTTTAGATTTACAGGTATAAACTTTGGGTCGGAGTGATAAACCCCAAGATTAGTTTGCAACTTTCGTTACAGAGTTAGGTTTCATCGAATATTTGAAAAGCTTGTGGGATATTGTCTACTATGCGACTGGATCAAGTAAGCCGACGCCCTTGACCGGGATGACCAAAAAAGCTATAAAGGTAATCCAATAAAAAATAGATACGGTATTTATTTTAACTATAAGCGATTTTATCGAACCGTTGGACCAGCCAATAATTCAACACCAGCTGCATTAAAGTACCGGCCAATAATACCAACCACCACAGCCCATCACCTTGCAGTGCCATCCAATAAGACTTGCTGATTAAAAATGGCGGGAACACCCCGAATAACCACTGCCAAGGTTCAGCCACAAACCATCCCAAAATGATGATCCAACCAGCTAAACTGACAAACTTACCGTAGACAAATCCCTGTAATTTATTTTCGGCGAAGATAGCTAAAAATAGTGTTGTGGTCGGCGCCACAAGCGATGCTCCGGCAGCGATCAAAACCAATTGCCACAGTGGAACCAGCGCCTGATTGACACCCAACATCACCCCAACAACGGCAAAAAAAGCAAGTAAAGTCGGCGAGCCAACTCGAAACAGGACGTATTGATTGAATGGTACCGGCGTGACTAACATGGCTTTTATAGTGTTGTCTTCTTTCTCATCGAGCAAAACAAAACCAAAAATAAAACCGGCCATCGCGGCCGCACTGAAAATCACCATAAACGCAACAATTAACGGGTAGAAGTCTGCCAGGCTTTTGTTGATGTTTTCGCTTGGTAAAACGGCGTGTTCGGCCAAATAGACATTCAACCAGGGCATGCCAAAGCGCAATGTTAGCGCAATCAGTATCAAAAATAATATCAGTCCGATGAGCATGCTATTACGCCCAATCAATCTGGCATCGTTGTGCCCTAATTTAATCACAAGTTGGGTTATTTGCATGGCATTAGCCTACTTTGTTAATGATGTGGTTGTTGAACGCGTGAGACGCCCAAATGGCGAAACCAACAATCACCGCTAAGTTGTATCCTAAACCATAACCCCATTGCCAGGTCGTCAGCTCGATGAACGCGCCCTGCATTAGCGTGGCTGGTGCACTGGTCGGAATCAAAAGAAAAGCCGAGTGCTCGACTATTCCCCAAAAATGCAGGAATGGTAGTTGTAAAATGGAGATAACCAGTGCCATCGGGATCAGATATTCCGTTATCTGGCTACAACGTACGACCAGAATAATACCGATCAAGGTATAGAGCACGCCGATGGTGAAAACGCCGAGAAGAAGAATAGGAATATTAGGTAGGGTGACATCTGCCGAGCGGCTCATAATTAACATCGCACCACCGATCACGACCAGAGTTTCCAAGGTCGCTAGCGCTGTAAGAGTGATGACCTTTGACCACAGGTATTCAACTGTGGTCACCGGAGAAACGATGGTGGCATTGAGCGTACCTTGCTCTTTTTCGAAAATAATCAAACCGCCAACATAAATCATTGTGGTCGCGCCGACCATCAGAATAATCAAAGCAGGCACAACAGCAAACAGCTGTGTAGGACTAGCAAGCTGAGATAATCCAACCGCAACAACTAACGACATGCCAATCCCGATGCCGTAGAGTTTGTTGCGAAACTGTACCCTTACATCGTTGAACATTACTGACAGCAAGCGGTTCATTGGGTTAGCTCCTGCCCGGTAACTTCAATAAAAATATCATCCAGGGTCGCTTCTTGCGAATGGATTGTTTCGATGCGTTCAACCGACTTCAGTAACTTGATGAATTCAGCATTATCACCTAGCCCGTCTAAAAGGAACTCCTGAAACTCTAATTCCTTTTCACTAGTTTGGTATTCAATCGTTAAACCACGTTTTCCGTACTGCTTTTTAAGCGCAGAAGGCGCATCAATTAAACTGATGTTACCCGCAGTAATAAATGCCACCCGATCACATAGTTCTTCTGCCAACGTCATATTATGAGTCGTCACAAAAACAGTTGTCCCTTGAGCTCTGCGCTGCAAAATCAATTCTTTGATTTTTCGCCCGTTCACCGGGTCAAGACCACTAGTTGGTTCATCCAAAAACAAAATCTTCGGTTTATTGATGAGACTGCGCGCAACGTTCAATCGAATTTTCATACCCTTGCTGAAATCCGCGACTCGTTTATTGGCGTCGTCTTGAAGACCGACCCATTGCAAAACCTCCATCGGTTTCTCTTTGCTCCCACTGTATAGCGAATGGAAATGGGTCAGGTTTTCCAGAGCGGTAAGTTTAAGGTAATGGTTTGGCAGTTCAAACGAAACGCCGACGTGTTCGTAAAAATCATGTCGCCAATCCACTAGCTCACGGCCCATGATCTGGATGTTACCTTGGTATTCTTTTAATAAACTGATCAGAATGTTTTGCGTGGTTGATTTGCCAGCACCCGATGGACCTAAAAACCCAAAAATTTCTCCTTCGGCGATTTCGAAATTCAATCCGTGTAATGTGGCTTCGCTCGCGCCTGGATAAAAATATTTCAGATTTTTTACCGATATCATCCACCCAACTCCAGTTTGACAACCAAAATTTGTTTTACCACAGAGTTAACGGCTTGATTAAATTTCCCCATTTGC
>CAZOBX010000207.1:0-315 GCA_964578045.1 uncultured Kangiella sp.
AGCAAGATAAAGTTTACAAAGAAGAAAAGTGGACAAAAAGTCTTGCGGTCGGTGGATTAGATTTTACTGAAGCGTTTATTGGATCGCTCGGCATGAAAGGCCAAAACCGAGTGATCCAACTTGTCGATGATGCTTATGTTGTAAAAGAACCTTCTGCTGCTTACAGTCTGCTTTTTGATACTAAAAAGGCTACTTTAAGCGGATAAATACCGTTGTATTAAGCTGATAGTTAATAAAAAGAGTGAGTTATGGAGGTCCGGCCCTGAGCGAACTTAGGGCACAAATATGACCATCTGACAGGGCTCTTAGCTGTTT
>CAZOBX010000207.1:325-10789 GCA_964578045.1 uncultured Kangiella sp.
TTTCTTAACTATTGTCGCTATTTGTTTTAGGTCGCCTAATTAATCGCCGTTTATAATGGAAGTACTGTTTGGTATGATTTTTGCTTATCTCAATTTCACCAAAAGTGTATAAATAAAATACTCGGTAGTTACAATTCATTTAGAAAAGGAAATAGCGATGAAAAAATTGGTCTGTCTAATAGGTTTGGCATTAATATCAGCTTGCAGTAACCACAAAAATAACGAGATAATATTTTCAAAAGCAGAAACCAAAAATAACTCTCTATCGGCACCCGACTGGATCGAAAATAACTTAATTGCGTCACATTCTTTAAGTGGAAACGTCAGTCGAAAGAGAATTTTAGAACTCATGTCAGAATTCAACGTTCCAGGATTAAGTATCGCTTTTGTTGAAAATGGGAAGATCGCGTGGACGAAATCATATGGCATCTCAAATATAGCCACATCTAAAATAATAACGGATAAAACTGTATTTACCGGTGCGTCACTCAGTAAACCATTAACCGCAATCGCGGCTCTCAATTTGGTTGAATCAGGCAAGTTAAAACTAGATGAAGACGTTAATTCAGTTCTAACTAGTTGGAAAGTTCCAGATAGTATTTATACTGAAAATGAAAAAGTTACCTTGCGTCGACTAATCGGCCACCGCGCGGGAATTAAAAATGATTTATGGAGCTCCTTTTTACCCGAGCAAAATGTACCCAATTTATCTCAAATGCTGGCAGGTCAACTACCGTCAGTTGACCCTGCTGTTTCGGTTGTTACTATCCCCGGTGCGGTGCAAAACTATTCAAATCCCGGATATTCCATAATCCAACAACTTTTGGAAGATGTTAGTCGCGATAATTTTGACAATATACTTAATAAAATAGTCCTTCAACCCAGTGATATGCAGGAAAGCTCTTTTCAACAGCCGATGCCTAACGAATTACAAAAACGAAGAGCCATTGGCTATGATGCAAATTTAAAACCTTACCCTTATCGACTATTTCCTTACAAAGCGGCAGGGGGTATTTGGACAACCCCCAGTGACATGGCAAAATTCATAATTACCCTGTTCAATGACTATGACGGGAAAGGGAATATTTTGTCATCCTCAATGATGAATCAGGTATTGAGTAGAAATAGAGAACGGCTCGCTTTCTCCAAGATTTTTAATGACGACAGTGATGACCCTATTTTTCGGCATTATGGCAGTAATCAAGGATTTACATCGTATATGATTGGTTCATTAAATCACCGACAAGCAGTGGTGATAATGACTAACAGTGATAATGGTTTTGGTCTATTAGATTATATCGCACGAGCAGTTGCAGAGTTTTATCAATGGGATTACTTGCAACCAATAGTATACAAACCAGCGATGAATAAATTGGAAATTAATAACTATGCAGGAGATTTCGCTTACCAATCTGAGCGATTAAGTTTTAGTGTTAAAGATAATGCTCTTTGGGTTTTTTCTAAAAAGCATGTCAGTCCAGTGAAGTTGGTCCCCGTTGGAAAATCGGGATTTATTTCGAGTGTCGAATCAATAAAATACGAATTTTATCGACCTAGAGGATTTCAACAAGGCGAGATTAAATGGGTTCGTGCAATTTCTCCCAGCGGTCGTGAAAATTGGGCCGAAAAAATTGAACATTAAAATAATTTACTTAACAAAGGATTTTTCATATGCTAAAAAAAACCATTTGGACATTAACAATACTAGCGACTTTAGGCTTTATTACCAGCTGTACTAAGGATGCTGTAAAGCGAGCTGACATCGACGAAATTTCAAGCTCCCGCGCAATAGAATTGGATAGCATTTTTCTAAAAATAATTAAACAACACAAAGTCAATACTGCGGGTATTGCTGTGATAAAACACGGGAAAGTGGTTTGGCAGAATCAATACGGATTACAATCGCCAGGAATACTGGCATCAGAAAATACATTATTCAATGTGGGTTCTATTACTAAAACTGTTACTGCTGAAACCATCTTGCGCCTGGTTGCTCAGGGAAAACTTTCTCTGGATGAACCGATGACAGATTATTGGTTGGATCCTGATTTACAAAACAACGCCAAACATCATCAATTAACTGCGAGGATGGCGTTGTCACATACCAGCGGCTTTATGAACTGGCGATATTTTAGCGAAGATCGAAAGTTAGCTTTCGTGAATAATCCAGGGGAAAAGTTTAACTATTCAGGCGAAGGATTTGAATATCTAGCTAAATATGCTGAACAGAAATTAGGGCAACCGTTCGAGCAACTGGTGCAGTCCACGATATTTTCACCACTCGGTATTAAAAGCGCATCATTAAGCGTGCGAGAAGAAAATTACCCATTCATGGCAAAACCGTTAGAGGCTAACAATCAATTCTTTGGTTACTATTGTTGGCCATCTGGCTGGTGTAAAAAAACCGGCGATTTTTCTGCAGCAGGTAGTATGGTAATCAATGTGGCTGATTACGCGAAATTTATGATTTCATCCATGCATGGCGAAGGTTTAGGTTCACAGTTGATGCAGTATCGAAATACCATTATTGGCTTTGAAGATAATATTAATTGCCATCAAAATCCAGAATTACTCTGTCCCGTAAAAATTGGCTATGGATTAGGTTGGAATATTTCAGATTTAGCTAACAATAAATTAATCGGTCATCGTGGTTCCGACTGGTCGGTAGTCTCGACTGCCTACTATTATCAAAACAGCGGCGACGGGTTAATTATATTTCTTAACGCGCCTAATAAAGCGGGAATTGCTGCAATGGTCGATGCACTTGAATTGCTCGACCCAGACTCGCCAGAACTGCACGGTTACCGCATGAGAAGAGACCGTGCAGATAATTGAGTCGGTTCGCAGATCTCAGGTGAGTGTCCAGCCAACAGCATCTAGCTCCTTGTTGGCAGTCGAACATTCCAAGGCATCAGGAATTCAAGATCGTCTCTCTCTTTTGTTAGTTCAGCGAGTAAATACAATTAGATAATTGAAACGGGTTAGGCCGTTTTGGCGAGACTGACTAAAATAAAAGAAATTAAACAGCAAAAGAAAATAAAGAAAACAGCCCGAAATATTCCTTAGCGTACGTTTCCGTACCATTGGACTTCAAACCCCGATCCTTACATACTTTGCTTTTGAATGTACCTGATATTACTTAAGGCTAGGTATTACGACCAAGGGATTGGGCGGTTTACGCAGCAGGATAGTTACCAAGGGAGTAGTTATGACCAAGTTACTTTGCATAAGTATTTGTATGAGAATGCTGATCCTGTTAGGTATTCGGACCTTGACGGATCCATTGCTGAAAGTTCACCAATGTCAGATTTGCAAGGGCAATTAGTATTAGGTGGTGAAAAAATCGTGACTAAAGCGCTTAGTAAACTATCCAAAGAAAAACAAATAGACCTTATCTCCTTGATCGCAGCATTTTTTAATGGTGTATGATACGAATTTAAACTTGATATTGATCTGTGGGTGATTGGAGAGGGAAAATAATAGATATGGAAAAGCCATTATTTATACGACTGGTTTTATAGCGATGGTGTAGACTTAGCAGACACAATGCTTAAAACCAATCTAGCCAGAAAATATGGCGGCAAGCCTAAACGCCTGGGTTGGTATTCATAAAATAATGTGCCACTCCATTTTTAATAGATGAATGGCACAGAATTTTTAATAGTTACTTATGGCATAGCACACGCGTCAGAACAAGCCCAATAAATATTGATACAGACGGTACGTCCTAGTCCTTGATTCATACAATCTTGATAAGCAGCGAAACACATCGCAGTTCCATCACAAGTTCCATCTTCATGAGTTGCACTTACGCCAAAACTCAGCACTAATCCAAAGCTTATTAATAAATGTAATAATTTCTTTTTCATCTTGATAACCCCTTATAGTTAGGTGTATTTTAACCGCTTGTAATTCGTAAATTATGGTGTTCTTCTCAAGCAAAAAAAGTCTATCATACATCCAAAACAAAATGTCTTCTTTATCATTTTTTATCTCATTTTATGATATATGAATGGAAGGGCGCATTTGACAATAAATAGAGCGCATGTATTGTCAATTATTGATCGAAACACCAAAGCCAATTTAAGCCAAATAATGAAACATATTAATGTCGATATGATGACTGTCAACAATATTGCTTGAAGATGCTAAACGAATATATAACAAATCGTTGAAGTTGAATCGTCTTAGAGAAGCCTTTCAAATTAACTACTCTTTGCTAAACGTCCGCTTATGGCTGCGAATTCAATCGGTCGACGCAACACTTTATCCATAATGACTAAAAGAAGGGTCCAAATAGAGGAAAGAGCGAAATAAGTCTTAAGCATTGGAATATCATTCGCTCAAAATAAATAGGTGGTCACCTTCTTCCAATTGCATTGATTTTCCTGATCATTCTGGCGAATGGAGTTCCCCCTACTGGTGAATTTGCTTTTACTTTTACGATAATACACCATGATATATGGTTGCCGCATCCTCTTCCTCTAATACGTGATCCCGTGTGAGTATTTCGGCTATATCCTAGACTGTTCAAATGGCCAACGAGATCTGATAACGTGAATTGTTCTTTGGTTATTACTATTAATTCTTCTCCCTCACCAATGGTAGGCAAGCGTCTATCTTTTTGATAGGCGATTCTTTCTTCTTGGGAAAGTTTATTTTCGCTGAGCAAAAGTTCAATGGCTTTATTATAACCTGCTTTGGCTGACCTATTTAACCAGAAGTCACTTTCAATTTCATTTTTTTCAACCGTGTGACCAATTCTGTATAAGATCCCTAAATCATATTGAGCAAGAGCTACGCGATTTTTGGCTGCTCTTTTTATATATCTAACACTTAGTTCATGATCAATTTCGGTGCCGTAACCACTACGATAAAAAAGAGCCAATACCGCTTGGGCATGAGGGCTACCGTTTTTGGCGAATTTTTGCATTTTTTTGAAAATCAAATCGCAAGATTTTTCACCACAGGCGGCCGCTACATCTGGCGGTATAGAATTTGCGGATACAAGGTTTACGCTTAGGCAAAAGAAAACGAACAATAGATATTTTTCAACTGAAATCACGAGTTACTCTCCTTAGTTGTGGATACCAACAAATCGGTTTCTGCGCGTCGATATCACTGTTAATTATGAACGACTGTTTTGGTTATTGAGCATAGGATTGATTTTAATCAACGTCCAGTTTTGCCCCAGATGATATCCGCACCTACTCATTCAACACATGCAGTCGGCATCAAATACCTTGTTTATTTCGAGTTTAGAGTAGTCCGGATAAACCGGTTCTCTCATCTACCTTTGCACAACAGGTATTGACGAACAATTAATGTGACGGCTTAACCTTAAACATTATTTGCTTTTGTAACAAAAACCAAGCGAGTTTAATCATCTAATGTGCAATGGCAAGGGATGCTTTTTTCCGCCCGAGTCGCAGGACTAACTGTTTTATCCATAGGCTATATTGATCATCCCGTTTCTTTGACCAATTGATAGCCGCCTGGGCACCCTGAACGAGCAATGTTCGAAGGAAGACAAATTTCGGAGTGAGCTGGGTTCAATTTATGCATTTTTATTTTCCACCGTTATGACTAATTCTTGTTGATTTTTTGGTGTCTTATTAAGTAGACATCGGAGGAATAAAAAAGGTCACAAATTATTCTAATTTATTTAATTTCGACAGGTTCGGGTCAGAGTTTTACAGGCCAGAAATTGAGTCACGGTCTTTTTTGATGATTGTGAATACACATAGCAAAAAAACGCTATTGACAGTCATGTTATAGACAATCTCTCACAACTGAGTGATACTTTTCATAAATCACGGAAATAATTCATGACGAGTTGATGTGGTGTCGAGTGATTGGATTCAATAAGTGAAATGTTGGGAGGAATCTTGAAAATCATGCAACTGAAAATCACTCAGTGATTGAGATAAAGAAGTTTTTATTGATGGGTATTTTCTTCAGGTGTCGGTAATGTAAAGTTTTTGAGCCTGGTTCAGCCCCTTTAACCATTTTTGACAATCGCTTGAACTCTTAAATCCCGTTGAGTTTTAAACTTAGGGTTGATGAATTTACCGGGAAAGACTTTTAGCCATTTATCTGCGACCTCTAAGTCAGACCATGATTCTGGCGCTTTTGGATTAGAATAAACCACCAGATGATAATGATTATGCATCACCGCATAACTATAGGCTTCAATCGTAAAATATTGAGCGAGTTCAAGAATACGATTTTCAATCCATTGACTGCGGTAGTCATAGTCTTTACTGGTTTCCGGATCTTGCCTGCAAAGAAAGGCTCGTCTGACGCATCGACTGATGAGGTGATAATATCCCGCGTTTTCCGGGTCAATCAGCTCACTTCGTTTAATAGCCATCACATCATCCATGATATTCATTGAAGTTGTCCTATTGAACAATTCAAAAGAGAGATAAATCCTTAAAGTCGATAATGTGTGTGAGGTTTTGTATATTGTTTCTGTAGGAAATTGCCTATGTAATGACTGTCATCAATATTAGCCTTTTAATTCGATTTTAAGAGATTAAATTTTTTCATAAAGCATTAGTGCATTTAATGTTGGGTCGCCTTTTTGGTATAGTTTGGTGCCATCTGACCTAAATCCGTTAGCTAGTAACATTTTATCTAATGCGTCGAGTGAGTAAAAGTGTCGTAACTCCTTTCGATTATAGTCCCAAGTTTCTCTTGTTCCTAAATTAAAAACGTCATGAGCTAGCGCTACCATGCTCTGCATTTTTTGATTATGAGCGTTATGGTCTCTTACAACTAAAACCCCACCGGGAGTTAATACCCTGTAAATGGACTTAAAAAATGAGTTTCTTAACGGGATAGGGCAATGGTGAAAGCCGATATAAACTGTAACTAGGTCTAGCGAACTTTTTTCTATGCTTTCGAATTTTTTGGGCTGGTAGTTATTAAGATGTATAAATTCCCCGGCCTTTCTTAACTGGCCTCTATCGACTATATCTGTAAACGAGTTATTGGGCTCTTTATCGGCTATAAAGTAGCGCTTTCCTGTAATATTCAGAACTTCTTCCAAAGAATCGATGTATCTGCCAGTTGAACCTATCTCTAAGTACCCTTTTATCTCTCTTTTCTTTGATAAAAGCTGAGAGGTTTGTTCTGCTATCATACTTTTTTGCTTTGATAGTGCTGGTAATGAGTATCTTAAAGCCGAGAGAAACGGCTGTATTTCTGTTAGTTCTTTTTGTACTTGCAAATAAATATCGTGATCGGAAGTGAGTTTTATTGCGTTGGTGCCGATGAGCTGATGAAATTCCTCTTCCGGAAAAAGGTTGAATACATTAATTAAAAACTGCCTGAAATCTTTCTTGTACTCATCGTTTTTATATATGTGGCGAAAATTTCCATCTATGTCGTTACCAGTGGAAATTAAGTATTCTTCAGCAAAAGTATATCGTAATGGAGCGCTGAGTACTAAGCCAACCATAGCTAATAAGCTCTTTCGTTTTGAGTAGTCCATGCTATTCCTTTCCTATAAGTATTTCTAACATTATATCGAAGTTTATATCTGCATTATACAATTTATTAAAAGTATCAATTATTATATTAAAAGTATCAATTATTTGTACAAAGTTTAATGCGTATGTCTAAAATGCGTATTCATGTTATTGTTCGCTCACTATAACAAAGATAAACTATGGGACTCGGGTCTAATAATATGTTTAATAAGTTACTGCTAGTTACGCTTCGGTTATGTAAAACTCTCCTAATATTGTTACTTATGTTTATTGTCATTACGGCGATAATTACGACAATTATAGTTAAAATGAGTGGCGATTCAGACTTTAAATATCGGTCGCCCGGATTTATTGTAAATGATGTTACCCAATTAAATCCGGTGCGTGTTGCTAAAGTCATAACTCCAACTACTAGTACCGAAATTAGTCACCAGATTAAAATAACTAGTGGACCAATATCCATTGGCGGTGGGCGTTATAGCCAGGGTGGACAAATTGCATTTCCAGATAGTTTACACATCGATATGCGGCAGTTTGATAAAGTACTCTCTCTGGATGACAAAAATAAACTGATTACTGTTGAAGCTGGGATTACCTGGAGAAAGATACAGGAATTTATTGACCCTTATGATCTCTCTGTAAAAATAATGCAGACTTATTCAAACTTTACAGTCGGCGGGTCGCTCAGTGTTAATGTGCATGGTCGCTATGTTGGGGAGGGACCTTTGGTTCACTCAGTTAGATCGTTGAAAGTTGTCCTTGCGGACTCAACAATTATCACGGCGTCACCATCTGAAAATAAGGAGGTTTTCTATGGCATTATTGGGGGATATGGAGGTTTAGGTGTTATTATTGAAGCCACCTTGGATCTTGCTGAAAATGTAAAGATCGAGCGAAGGACAAAAACAATGGCGACGGATAAGTATAAAGATTACTTCTTTGAAAATATTCGTGATAACAAAGAAATCGTTTTTTCGAATGCTGATCTTTATCCACCTGATTACACTGATGCCAGAGATGTGAGTTGGTTTAAAACAGACAAGGATCTAACTAACACGGAAAGACTTCGACCGACAGACTCTGAGTATGATTGGCTTCCAGGTGTCGCTGAGTTTGTGGCAGATTATGACATTGGTAAGTCGGTCAGAAAAAATATCTTTGATCCCTGGGTATATTGGTCAGATGCTGTGGTTTGGAGAAACTGGGAAGCTAGTTATGATGTTGTTGAGCTTGAGCCTGACAGTAGAGAAGAAACAACCTACGCATTAAGGGAGTATTTTGTTCCGGTTGAAGAATTTGATAATTTTTTGGCAATAATGCGTGATGTTTTTTTAAAACATGATGCGAATATTTTGAATGTATCTATTCGACATGCTAAAGCTGATCCCGATACGCTACTTTCCTGGGCTGAACAGGAGGTGTTTGCTTTTGTAGTCTATTACCGTCAGGGCACTTCTCTGGAGGAGCGGGAGTCGGTAGCCAAATGGAGCACTGAAATTATAGATGCAGTAATTTCAGTAAACGGAACATATTATCTTCCCTATCAAAATCATGCCTCCGTTGCTCAGTTTAATCAAGCATATTCGAATGCTGGCCAGTATTTTGAACTGAAGAAAAAATTCGATCCCACAAATCGATTTACAAATTCATTGTGGAAGAAGTATTATCTAGATCGTGATGTTATTTCTAATAAAAGCAAGTCTTCGGTTGGACAATATTTTCGAGGTGAAGAGCAAACATTTTTAACTATACCTGAGTGGTATCTGGTTTTTAATCCTAAAGAATATGCGGATTATCTAGAAGTAGGAAATAATCCAAGTGATTTCCCATTTTTAGCTAGTATAGACGAGTACTGGAAACTTTATGATCGCGTTCTAGAGATCGCAAAGGAAGACTATCCCGAAAACTCAGAGTATCTGACGATGCTGAAGGTAATAGGGATTAGTACCACTATCGAATATATGTATAAGGGACTTTATGAGAATACGGTTGGAAGGTTCACCTATTGGATCTCTGATGGAGAGACAAAGGAAGATATAATTATTCAGCAGGCACACCGTGCTTACAGTCAGTTAATATTTGATAAAGCCTGGTATGAATTCGATTTTGAATATTGGTCTGATAAAGTGTGGCACGACACCGACTTTTTTGGCAATAATTTCATACGGAAACTTGAAAGAAAATTATTTTTCACTTTGGAATTTGGATTTAAACAAGTATATGCGAATCTTATAGGTCGGGCCACAAAAAGTACTTATGAAGTAAGCGATGAATTGATATATTTGACAGCTACGAATACCGATAAAATACCTCATGATTTGCCCTCCTCAGTGAAGCTATTAAATCAATTAGGTGAAGTAAAACTTCTATCATTACCTAGGTGGGGGGGGGTTACTAATACCATTCCCCAACTAGTTGATGTTGGTTTTAGTTTCATTGACATATCAGGCAATAAGCGTATTTCAGTTTCTATTTTGCACAGAAATGGTAATAAAGAAGACTTGAAATATGGCGAATTATTATTTTCTTCCTCAATTGTATCTGATGTTTCAAGTGAAAGATTGGTTTACTTGGTTAAAGTTTCGGATCTTGGTTTTTTCATTAAGGAAATACGAAAATCTGGTATTGAGCTAGAGCATATATATGATTATTAGACTAGCCATTCAAACACTTGGTGTTATTTATATCTTATTTTTAAAACAGTAACCGACACCTCGAAAGTTGGTTGTATATAGACTTGTTTTAAACTCCTGATCTGGTAAAAACCGACTTTTTCGCCCTGGGTCGGACCGTCATAACCGATTGATCATATAATATAAAGTGTTAATATAATGGTCTAAATAACACTTACAAGGGCGTTTTTCAGGTGTTTTTCATTACTTTAAGGAAGAAGGCAAATGACACCAAGAGTAGGCGCTTTAGGCGAGGGCTAATAGTTACTTTACTGCAGGAAATATCTGGCACATCG
>CAZOBX010000208.1:0-10738 GCA_964578045.1 uncultured Kangiella sp.
GGTACGGTAGAACGCAGATTCGTCGATAGAAAATCGGCCTAAATAATAATCTTTCTTAAGTAGTTGGGTAAGCCCATACCCAGTAGGAATCAATGGACGATCTAGGATCATTGTTTTTTTAAGGGCTTTTGGCGAATTAGATGACTCCGCACTTTGAACTGAAGTTCCTAGTAACAGACAGGATACCACTATCAGAACGGTTAATAATTTTTTCACGTGCAAATTACCTCTTATTCATTTGTTTGATATTGCTTTCATTCCATCGAGTAAGAAGGCTTATTTTGCCTGACTTTTTTGTTCCTTCCTGTCCTTATTATTAATCAAATACTGGTTCGACACACTGATTTACAATAACCAATTTTATAGCGTTATCAGCCAACCCATTAGTCGATATTACTACCTCATCATATACAAGCTAAAGGAAATAGGCAAATCTCATTACAATTCAAACGTTTGAAAGCCAAACTTAACAAACTTATTAAATTGATCAAAATTGAGCCATATTCTTACCGATTTACTTATAACTACCAGGAATGTCGTTTTATTGTACTTGCACAGAAATAGCCTTTTACCTTATCATATTACCGCATGGTGGGTATTTTATAGTAGCGACAGTACCCGCATTTAATGCCATATTTCATAAAAGTCGTAATGCTGGAGCCATAGCAAAGATGCCAAAACGCCCTATTCCAGGTCTATTGAAGCCAATCAATTTTGTCTTTTTAGTTTTTTTGTTCACTCTACAGGTCCATCATGTAGCTGCTTTAGAGACCACCTTAGCTAATGGCGATAATCTCAGCCTTTTCGGCATCAGTATCCACCAAGAGCAGCGTAACGATATATATGTGGGTGCTCTATTTGCGCCTGAGAACACCGAAAATACTGATCAAATATTGGACTTATCCACCAGTAAAAGAATGAGTCTGAAATTTATTTCAACTTATTCAAACAGAAAAATGGCCAGACTTTGGAAACAACGAATCGCGATGAACAATCCTAAGTCAGATTGGCGGCCGATGACTAAAGAGATCGTGCAATTTGCCGGTATATTTAAACGGGCAATGCAAGCAGGTGATGAGTTAAATATTGACTTCGAACCGATATCCGGTACTAGCGTCTATCTCAACAGAACGCTATTTTTAACCATCCCTAATTTAGATTTTTATAAGT
Organism: uncultured Kangiella sp.; assembly: GCA_964578045.1. Classification (GTDB taxonomy): domain Bacteria; phylum Pseudomonadota; class Gammaproteobacteria; order Enterobacterales; family Kangiellaceae. Next base: position 1,171 of record CAZOBX010000208.1, read on the forward strand.
TATTGCTTAACGTATGGGTTGGCAGTATACCCCCAACCAAAGCATTTAAGGCAGGTATCACGGGCAACAACAAGGGGCCACTTAATGAGCAGTTAATCACTCATTTTGAAAGCATTCAACCACAAATAGGCCGATTTGATGATGATAAGCTTGTTACAACACAAGTCGCTAAAGCGACACCACCTAAGCCAAGTGATCAAACAATCCCGAAAAAAACCAGCAAAAGTAAAAAAGTAGCAATCCAAGTAAGCCCGCCCCCGCCTTCGAAAAAAACCAAACCTGTTGTTAAAAAGAACACAAAACCAACTATAAGCGCAAACACCCAAACTGAAACAGACAAAGTCGTCGATCTGCTGCGAAATGATTTAGAAGCTCCCCGTACAGAAATAGAAAGAGTCAAACCAAAATTACAACTTGATGAACTATTTAAAACTGATCTGGGATCAGGTAACAAGCAACAATCCGTTATACAAGCAAAGGTTAATAAGCAAAATTCAAAGCAGTCGCAATCAGCATCTAAACAGAATACGCCAGTTGCTGCAGACGAAAAAATCGCAAAGCTAGATATTCCCGAAGAAGAATTGTTTGATTCAGATTTATTCAGTGGTTCTTATACCAGGGAATTGATCAACAGTATTCGAGCAGTACAAAAATACCCCAAAAAAGCGCTCATCGCTGGCGTAGAAGGTGAAGTGACAGTACTAGTGAAAATTGATGGCAAAGGTGAAATTCTGGACAATAAGATAATCCAAAGATCTGGCTCAAGAATCCTTGATCGGGCGGTGCTTAAAATGGTACGCAAGGCTGAACCCTTTCCGCAGATTCCACAAGAGCTACAAATGAACGAATTTGAATTTGAAGTTCCTCTCAGCTTTACTCTGACAGAATAGTTGAGTTATCGTCAATCGACAACGACTCATAGAGACTTAACCAATCGAAGCCTTCGGCTTGATTGGCAAGGCAATATTTAATTGAATTTATAGCCGCTATAGAGCTTAGCTTTTGCTCTACCAAGTCGCTTCGATTATTCTCTGCACTGATATGCATAGCGACTAACTTGCGTAAATTAGATAGATCCATACATGTCAACATTTCCGCCGCTTGTTGATTTGACAGATGACCTAAGCCTCCCGAGACTCTTTGCTTAAGGGCATGGGGGTAAGGACCTTGTATCAGCATTTGTTGGTCATAGTTAAATTCCAATAATAGAGCATTACAGGCTGAATAAGCATCTAATATATGGTTGGTAATATGCCCGACATCCGTTAACAAACCGAGCGATTGGTTGGCGGCCGATAGAATAAATTGAGTCGCCTCTCGTGCATCATGAGGGACTGTGACAGGGGTAACGTAAATCCCTCCGAGATGAAACGATTGGTGACTGTTAAACAACTGTATCGACTTTATCGAAGCACATTTTTTGTGCAAACTGGTGCCTTTACTTAACCATACTGGAATGGAATATTTGTTAGCCAGACCTGCAACGCCAGAGACGTGATCGGAATGCTCATGAGTCACCATTATTGCTGATATTTGCTGGGGAGAGATACCCTTTAAGGCCAATCGGCGAACAGATTCTTTAACACTAAACCCGCAGTCAATTAAGATGATGGTTTTGTCAAATGCGACTAAAGTGCCGTTGCCTTTGCTCCCTGATCCCAGAGAGCAAAATTGGATACAATCATTGCGTGATGAAAAGGAGATATTCTCTCCCATCAGGCTTTGCTGATCTTTCATAAATTATCACTGTAGCGGTCAAAAGATCGACTTAATCTAACGCCTGTCGCCAAACAGGCGGCTTAGGTCAGGATAAAGTTTAACTAATAGTTCCGCCTTAATTCCTATACCTTCACCATCTTTGAATGTGATGCTGCGCAGATCACCACTCTCCCCCACCGTCATTTGAAAAGAACCTTCTTCCAAAGGAAGATGAGGCGTATCACCTTCAAACAATGAGGCAAAAAAGCCTTTTTCGGGTACCCGATATTCCATGAAATAGGTATTTTGTCGAAAGTCTCTATCAATAATTGTAAAGCCTAACTCTCTCATTACTTTAGGGATTTTTTCCCAAACCAGGGTTTCTTTTGCTTGAGTTAACAATGCTGCATTGCCTTCTACATCTTGCCCTAATTCCACTTTAAAACCAGCCATTACTTGCAGTTGATGACGCGCTTCCTTGAGCCGAACTTTAGTATCATAATAACTCAGCATTAAATTCATCATATCGGCTGATTCCTGCCAGCTGACCGGTTGATCAGACCAAGCTTCATCGTCATCTGTTCTTCTTTGACTGCCGATCCTTTCGACGATAAGCTTATGTTCTCCTTTGATTTCACCATTCTGGATAGAGATTTTATATTTAGCTCTCAAAAGGTCAGGCTCTTCACTACCATCCAAGCCTAACCAGATACCGCCTTCTTCAATTGCCAACCAATGGCTAATGATGACTCGATTTTCTCGATCCAGGATACTGGTGCCCACATTGTGTTGTTCCAGAAACTGAGTTGCAGTTTGCCAAATGAACTCTATTTTATCAATAATAAGTACGGCCGGGGCTACCGATTTTCGGTCAACCCGGGTATTGTCCATAACGGCTAATAATTGAATTGGCGCTGCTTTCTCCAGCGCTTTACCATACAGTCCTTTTTCGCCTTGTACACCAATATTAGGTAGAAGCGTATAGTCGGCTTTATCCTTGTGCGATAAAGATGGCGGTATTTCAAGTGGCTTCGCCAACTTGGCATTTATGTAGTCATATTTATGACTTTTAATCAGTCCATTTTCGCCGTAAATATATCCACAACCGCTTACAATTAGGGTTAACAACACTAAAAAACTTAACTTAATCAAACTCAAAAGGTGCTCCAAATTTTATAAAATACCGCACTCTAGCATCGCTCTTTCGATACTCTGTTGTGCTTTGGTTGATGGCTGGGTTAGAGGTAATCGTATTCCAGATTCGATTTTTGCCAGCCTATTTAAAGCCCATTTTGCTGGCATCGGGTTTGATTCTACAGACAAAGCGTCGTGCAGAGGAATCAGACTTTCAGAAATGGCTTTTGATTCCACCATTTCACCCGCTAGTAGCAAATTACACCACTGACTCATCTTTTCAGGTGCAAGGTTGCCGGTAACCGTTATTACGCCGACACCGCCTTGCTTTATATATTCATAGGCAGTTGGGTCATCACCACTGAGCAAACAAAAATCATCGCCCAAGCTGTCAATTAATTCTCTTGAACGGGCAATGTCACCGACTGCATCTTTTATCCCCACAATATTAGTGTTATTTGCCAGTCTTATCACTGTATTATTGTTCAAGTCACACCCAGTACGACTGGGTACGTTATACAGCAAGAGCGGAGAATGGCAGGCATCAGCGACTTGGCTAAAATGCCTGTACAACCCTTCTTGTAGCGCCTTTACATAATAAGGCGTGACACATAAAAACGCATCTGGATTTAGTACATTGAGTGAATCCGCCAGCTCCACCGCCTTATGTGTAGCTACAGAACTGCATCCGGCAATTATGGGTATTCTCCGGTCGCTATGCGCTATCGCCGCCTCTACTGTTTTAAAATGCTCATGCTCGGTAACGGTTGCCGATTCGCCGGTAGTTCCCATAATCACCAAGCCACTAGTGCCGCATTCGATATGCCAGTCAATCAATTGGCATAATCCCGCAAAATCTATTTGACCGTCATCCTTCATCGGTGTGACTAGCGCGACTATGCTGCCTTGAAATAGTCGTTGATTAGATGTCATATAATTCTCAGCGGTAAAATTAATCGAGGTGAGGCTTACGAAGTGCGCTATATTACTGGTCGCCAATGAACAACTCAAGCAAAAGTCTTATCAATCTGCCCCGATTTTAGCTCCCAGAGCTTGGCCAGGGTTACTAAGTCTAATGTTTCTCCTATGACTGAAAGTATCTCCTAAGGTTCAATCAATAAATTCGGATTTTTGCATTAGCCTGGAATACCACTGTGAAAGCGAAACTCTTTATCTTTTGAAGTGATCAGGCTGGCTTCTATTTCTGAGAAATCCTTGACTCTTTGGCTAATATCTTGGTTTGAATAATCCGAAGCCAATTTTAAATAGTCCGAAAAATGGCGAGATTCTGATTTAAGCAAAGATAGATAGAATTTGTGTAGCTCATCGTCCAACAAAGGGGCAATTTTAGCAAAGCGTTCGCAGGAACGTGCCTCGATAAAAGCGCCCACGATTAATCTGTCGACCAATGAACCCGCCTCATCCTGTCTTGAATGTTTAAATAACTTTGCCGCGTAACGGGAAGCCGATAATGGGGTGTATTCAATATTACGGCTTTTCATTATTTGCAAAACTTGTTCAAAATGACGCAACTCTTCGCGAGCGAGTTTAGACATTTTCATTAATAGTGAGTGTCGCTCGCTGTATTTGAAAATAAGACTGATTGCAGTATTAGCAGCTTTTTTCTCGCAATTACAATGATCAATCAACAGGATCCGCTGATTTTCCAGTGCCGCGTTGACCCATTCACCGGGTGTTTCACAGGCCAAAAATTGATTAATAGGCGCTAATAGTTGTTTGATTGACATGTTTCATTTTCGCTAGTCACTTTGGTAAGAGCGGATTCTAAGGGTCTTTACCTGTTGGCGAAAGTGGTTTTGTTGCTTTTGAGTGATTTCGTTCCGCTGGTAGCGCAAATAATTGTACAATTTCAAGACTCTGATCAATTGGCTTGCAGAAGACGATTCGATGGTTGGTTTGACTTGTTGTTTTTGTCGAATATCGCCAATTAATGCGCTAATACCCTGATTATCTAATAATTTAATACCGTGTTTGTTTAATTTGCGGGTTAATATTTTCAAGCTCGCTTGCACAGGATCAATTGGCTGTTTAGTTCTTACCAATCGAAAACTGACAAACATTAGAAAACCAGCTAACAATACCATCATCAAAATAGACACTTGCTGGCTGGTTAAATTTTTCAGCCCTATACCTTCAAACAACTTTCTTTGGCTATCTTGATTGTAATCCAAGATCCAGTCATTCCAACCAGTATTTGCCTGGTCCATCCAATATTCAAACTGCTTGATCCATCCGATATTGTTAAGATCCACTGCATCAAAACCAAAATCATCAAACAGGCTATCTCTTTGGCTATAGTCCATTCGTAACTGCTCTTCGATTCGATGTGGCGCAATTGCAGCGGTGGGGTCAACTCGCACCCAACCTTCATTTTCCAGCCAGATTTCGGTCCAGGCGTGAGCATTGGCGTATCGCACGATCCAATAGTCTGACAGTGGATTTTTTTCAGCTCCTTGATAACCGATCACCACTCTGGCTGGTACATTGGCCGCGCGAGCCATAAAGACTAAAGCCCCGGCATAATGTTCACAAAATCCTTTTTGTTCATCAAACCAGAAACTGTCGACCGTATCTCGTTGCATAATAGGCGGCGAAAGGGTGTAAAAATATTCCTGCTGATTTATCTTAAGCAGTAAAGATTCAATAAACGCTCGGTCAGTTGGAAATAATTGCCGTTGTCGTTCTGCCCACTCTATAGAGCGAGTATTGCTATTATCAGGTAGTCGGGTATTTTTTTGTCGTTGAACTAAAGTCAATTGACGATCTAATGGCAAACCAACATGTGATTCTGCTTTGTAACGAGTTCGATCCAGTAATCGGTGATCAATTTGCACTGAGTAATCAGCAAATAACCTAGCCCTTTTAGGAATATCGATCGGTCTATCTAAAAAGGTTAACCAGCGCTGCCTGGTTTTTTCCAACGAAATATCGTAGCGATAAAAACCACTGACGGTTTCATATTCATTATTAGCCATTTTATTTTTATTCAGTTGAGCAAAAGTGGGTATCCCCTGTTCTTTGTTTTTCTTTTCACGGGACCAGGTCAAACCATCAAAATCATCCAACACCAAAGTGCGCCAGTACATATTGGAACCTCTCGGTGTATCACCTTCAAATTTGACTCGAAACGCAATTTTATCGAACAATTGCAAACTACTAATTTCACCGGGACTCATGGTATCCGATATACCGCTTGTGCCACTGGAGCTGCCCGGCATTCGCCAAATCGGACCAGCCAAACGAGGAAAGAAAACAAATAGGATTATCATCAGTGGAATCGCTAGCACCAGATACTTGAGCAATTGCCGGATTGTCGCTTTAAAAGAATGATGCACAATCGAAATTGACGGGGTTGCTAGCCCAAACCCTGCCGATTTAATTTCACCAGAATGGGACAGCGAATGGATCGAAGTCAAAGCATTTAATATTGCTGCTACTGGAATAAACTGATAAACCGCAATCCACGGTGATTGGTCGAACAAAAAACCCGCCAGCAAAATAAAAAAACCGAGCAACATCAAGATATAAACGTCTCTTTGCGATTTTATTTCCAAAACTTTAAGGCCATACATCGTCGCAATAAGGGCCACGCCCGCATCTCGACCGGTTAATTTTTGAAAAGAAAATAATATGCTGGCAACCGCCACTAAGGTTATGATATTTTTAATCCGTGGATGAACAGAAAATTTTTGTCGAACCTCTGCCAAATAAACAACTGACACAACAACCAGGCAAAGAATGGTTATCCAGAACGGAATGAAGAAATACAGCGGTAACAAGACCAGCTGTTGAGCCGCTAAGATCGGCAACATATCTATGTTGCGTGAATTATATTCGCTAAGGGAGATTTGCTTAGACATAATTAGCGCGTCCCTATCACCGGATTTTGTTCTAAATCGAACAAGGCCAAGGCTTCCAGACATCGCTTTTTATGTTGCTCTCCACTATCTTTTTGCAAATAACCTTCCGGCAGACGAAGAGAATATTCATAGTTACATTTACTCGCTTCAACCACCAGATAGCATAAATAGCTGAGCCGAAGCTCCTTTTCCGTGGACGAAAAATCATTCCAATCAAACACCAGGTCCTGGCTTTGGTAGGCGACAAACTCTTTGCTAAAAAGCCCTCGCTCTCTTGCCAAAGCCTTCCAGTCAATTCGAGAAATGGGGTCGCCGGCCTGGTAAGTTTTTAGTCCATAGAGGTCATCGCTACCGGAAACTTTACTCGCTCCTTCATCTTCATCATAGCCTCCCTGATCGCTTTTAACCGGCGGTTCAACAGGTTTTGGATAAATCAAAACCGGTGATGCAAACTGAAACCAGGTCCAGACTTTAAGTAATCCAAACGGAAAACTACTGGTCGCCATAAGTCGTGGCAGCTTAAACCACCCCCGATGTTGCGATTGAATTGGGATGATAATCTGATTATCCTGCTCAGTTAAAACATCGGTAAAGTAGATCGATGAGACGGTAATACCTGTACCAATGGTAAAATGGTTTTGTTTAGACTGGCTGGATAAGTGGATACTGACTTGCAAAATTTGATTGGCAAAAACACTTTCGACCAATCCAATTTTGAAAATCAACCCCTGTAGATTTTTGAAAGTAAAAAGAATACTCACCAGGCCCAGGCTCAAGATTAAAAAGGTCAGTAAAAAAGCCAAGTTGTTTTGATAATTGGTGGCGGCAATCATCATCAATAAGATCACCCCCACCAGTAAAAATCCCGCTCTAGTCGGCAATATATAAGTGGACTTTTGTTGCAATTTAACCGTATCAGCAATCGGCATACGGTTGCCAAACCATTGCCGCATTTTTGTTTTGATCAAATCCCTTTTCAGCATGTCGGTTATACCTTGGAACTTGTCCGGTTTCTCATTAACGAGGAATGGCTGTATTTTTCAATATATCAGCCACTGGACTATCAATGGCCGAATGCGAACTGGACTGACTCAGTAGACGATGTTCAGTCACCGCTAACCACACCGCTTGGATGTCTTCGGGGATCACATATTCTCGTTGTTCCAACACCGCCCAGGATTTGGCCGCTCTTAAAAGCGCTAACCCGCCTCGTGGGGACAAACCATGTGACCACTGGTTACTTTGCCGGGTCGCTGCCACCAAATCTTGCAAATACTCGTATAAAGTATCTGTCACACTGACTTTATCGACAGTGTCCTGCATTAAAATTAATGATTCAGCATTCAAAACTGGCTCAAGAATTTCGATTAATTCTCTCGAATCTTGGCCACTGAACAATTGTCGCTCGACTTCCCTGGCCGGATAACCGAGTGAGATCCTGATCAAAAAACGATCGAGCTGAGATTCTGGCAAAGGATAGGTGCCAATTTGATGGAAAGGATTTTGAGTCGCTATTACAAAAAACGGTTCGGGCAGTTTACGACTTACGCCATCGACGGTCACCTGATACTCTTCCATCGCTTCAAGCAAGGCGCTTTGTGACTTGGGGGTGGCACGATTGACTTCATCGGCCAAAATAACTTGAGTGAAGATTGGCCCTTTGTGAAATTTAAATGTTTCATCACTGCGTCGGTATATGGCAGAGCCGATTATGTCGCCCGGTAATAAGTCACTGGTAAACTGTATTCGTTGAAAATCCAGCCCTAAAACCTTAGCCAAAGCGTGAGCAAGCGTGGTTTTTCCCATTCCGGGTAGATCTTCGATCAACAGATGCCCTTTTGCCAACGGACAAACAATCGCCAGTTTAATTTGTCCCGGCTTGCCCAGAATAATGTTGTTTAAGGCTTCGACTACTTTTTCTAGGGTTGATTGCATAGCGATTGGCTGGATCTCGTAGATTACATCGGATTAAAGTAAGCATGGGTTAAACGGCTAGAAAAATCAAGACACAAAACGCCTCAAGAAGCGGTCATCGTCGAGGATTTGTTTGGTTTTTCTTGGACTGTCACTTAATGTTTGAAAAGCATTGTTTTATGAATAATCTAGGATTGTCATTTTATTGTGCAACTATAACGAACCTGAACTTGTTTAATTTGTATCCGAAATATCTAAGTTAATCAAACAATAGCAGTACTCAAAAAATACTCTTTAATTGGCCGAATTGCAAAGTCGGCTCATCGCAAACGGTGCCGGTATTTTCACTAGAATTCAACTTGACCACTAGTACGGCACTTTCTGGTATCGCGACATTCGGTAGCCTCCGATGGCGTAATGTAAGCGTTTGGCTCTCGGTAGCGATAGAGGTAGTGATACATAGTGACAATATTTGTATCAAGAAAATAATCTTTGTATTTGTAATCGTTAAATTCATTTAACGAAATTAACTTACGCATTTCATCCAGAGTCTTACCGGCGAGCATATGATCCATCACTTGCTCTCGCAATGCCATAATATGGCGACGGCTGTCGAGAAAGTTCTGTTGTGTGGTTATCGGCCCATGCCCGGGTAATACAATATCCACATCCGGTAAGTTAGCTAAAATTTTCAGTACACGTACGGTGTTATTTACTTCCATGTCCCTATAATCAGGGAATACGGATTTACCTTTAGCCATATCGATAGCAATCAATACTTTTTCACTTGGTATGTGAATTTGGATCAAGTTATCACTGTGGGTCGGTCCAAAATATAAAAGGCTAACCGTTACTCCACCAAGGACAATGTCCGTTTCATTATCAAAAAGAATAGTTGGTACAGCGGAAGTACGCTTTTCGCGAATGATATGCGGCAGGAG
>CAZOBX010000209.1:0-10678 GCA_964578045.1 uncultured Kangiella sp.
TTTTAACACTTTATTTCATATAATCAATCGGTTATGGAGGTCCGACCCTGCCCGAGATTGGTTTCTAGCTCGTAGAGGCTCATTAGGCTATTTCTTAAGCTTATAAGCGAGCTTTTAGCGATAGTGACATTGGAGAATATGTCGAAAAACTTTATTTTTCCAAAATCAACTCTTCCCTTATACCCGCCACCACCATGCCAATTTTCGGTGTATTTTTTAATATGTACTCTGAACTTCGGTCCGTCCGTAATAATTACTATATTTCTCGGTATTGATCCGCACAACACTTCTTCAATGAAATTGCAAAATAACAATGCCTGGTCAGATTCAATAATCAGTGGCTGGTAATAAGTATCAGTTTTTGAGCATAAGTAGCTATGGCCAAGCCATGGTCCGGGGGCGACTCCTATCCCATTATGTAAACGACCGTTCTTATCAGACAAAATAACAACTATTAGCTGATAGTTGTCAAAAGATACTGTGTTGAGTATTTTCTCTATTTTGTATTCAAACATTCTAATTTACTGATTCGTATAACTGTTGTTTGTATCGAGCAGCCTGATAGGGATTCTTGCAGCTTATCAGAAAAAAAGTACACAATCCCACATTTATCACTGCGACTGACACAGAAACCGTTACATTCTCCTTCATTTTCGCCCTGAAGGTTTAACACCATTTTTCTCTTTTTTCGATTTCTTTGATATCGGAAACCCACATAAAGACAGTATAACTCCAAATATAGTAAAAACCGCCAAAGCCCATAATAAATAGACAAGTAGGGCATATTCGGAACTAATCCAAATTGAAAAGTCAGATTTTGGTTCAACAACTGGTATTATTTTTGCGGCCAAAAAAGCACAACCAAGTAGCGTATACAAACAACCACCTGTAAATGTAATCCCCTCCTCTTTCCAAGTTGAACGAACTTGTTCCCTTGTTTTACGATTCCTTAGTCTTATAAAATATATGAAAGTATTTATAATCGCTAGAATGCCTAAAACAAATGCACCAGTCTGCAACCAAGAAATTACTTTCATAGTGGATTTCATATTAATTGTCGCAACTGACCTGTATTTTGACACGTTAATTATTGTGTCAAACTAAGTCATTTTCAGAAAATCCGCATTTGGGACATTTATCTAGTGATTTTAATTTCACCACTGCGTTACTCTTAAGTTTCTGGTTAAATGCGATCCAAACCCAACGACAATTACATCTTGGACATTTTATAGTTAACCCTATACCAAAACCCAAAAAACTAATTGCCACCGATATTTCAATAAATTCAATAAATTTTGAATCTGGAGGGGGATAAAAGAATAAAGCTCCGAATAATATAAACATCCCTATATTTAAACATATGTTAAACATACGGTATTTCCAAACTTGATGTGATATTAAAAGTATTGATTTCTTTTCCATGTTAATACGCTCATATAAGTATGTTTAGTAAAAATACTTACTACATAATGGCATACAGAACCGATTAATATAGCAATTTCAAAGAAATAGATTGCCAATAAAAAACAATGGAAACGTAGTAAAGCCATCGTAAAACTTTTAGTAACCAAAATCACGTGTAACTCTAACTAATGTTTAGCAATTAGGCGTAATATTGGGTTCGATTATTTCAATATAATAAATTTCATAAATTATTGGATCCGCTATGTATTCCTGTACCCATTCATTTATAATTCTTGATATTTCATCCTTTAGAGCGTCATCTAGATTTGAGTGCATTACGTCGTACCACCAAGATCCTAAAGAAGTATCGTAACCAGCTCTTTCAGAAAGGTATTTGTCAATCGCTGGGCCCAAATACTTGTAGCCAATGAACCAGCCGAGTGCAAACCCTGCTGCAGCGACTTTCCCTTGGAGTCCTGCGTGCTCTAGAATCGTTGTTAGTTTTTCCCCAAGTATATATAAACTTCCTGTAGAGTTAAACGTTTTGCCTGTAGGGTCAATGAAGTTAATTGGATCATTGAACACATATCCATAAATATTGGAATCACCACCATTAAAACGAATGGGGTCTTTACTAGTCCAGCGTCCAGTCTCAGCATCATAATCTCTCGCACCGAATCTTACGAGCTTGGTTTGCAGATCATAAATCCCTCCAGCAAATCCAAATGGTTGAAAACCAGGATTAGTATCATTTATGACATTTCCAAACTCGTCATAATCCATCCGTTGAACAACGGCTCCATCAGCAGAGTTAATCACCAAACGTGGACTTCCCAAATGGTCTGAAATAATTCGGTAAGTCTGCCCATTTCTTTCCATATAACTGGGTACATTAATCTTGTCACCATAAATAAACCTTACAACAATATTGTTATTTCCATCAAGTTCAGCCACTGGATTGAGTTGATCTTGATAGAGCCAGCCTTTGGTAAGCGTACCATTTACCTTTTTACCGACTCTGCGATTCAATCCGTCAATCACATATTCTATTTTAGTGCCATCCGGCAAGTTAACTTCAATGAGGTTTCCGAGCACGTCATAGACGTAGCTAGTGACTTCACTATTGGTCGTATCGGTTTTGGTTAATAACTCCCCGTTATCGGTATAGGTATAGACAAAATCACCATGGGTTAACAATCTATCTTGTGCGTCGTAGGTAGCCGTAAGTACACCATTAACATGGGTCCGATTTCCGTTGCTGTCATAAGCATAACTTTCGGTTTCAACGCCATCGGTTTTAACTTGAATAAGTCGTCCGGCCAAATCGTAAGCATAGTCTAAAGTTCTGGTAACACCCTCAATTGTTTCAATTTGTTGAGTGATGCGGCCGAGTTTGTCATGGGCGTAATCCACATTAAAAAGCTCGGTCGTGTTATAGGTCGCATTATAGTTAAGCATTTCAGAATAACCGTTATAGCTTTGGTTGGTATTGATGTTTGAAAGAGTTGTCCCGCTAATTAAACCATTATTCACATCGCGATCAATCGTTAATGAACCCGCACTGGTGAGTAGATTATCATTATCGTAACCTAATAATACAGAATTAGCTCCGTTCACTTTTTGTTCGACAATTTGGAATTGATTGTCGAGCACTATTTCAACATCACCGACTACATCACCCGCCCACACCGCTTTGGTTTGCAGTGCACCATCTAATGTATAGGTTAAGCTTTCACCACTGGGAGCAATAATACTGGTCAGTTCCTGATTGGTATCATAACCGTAAGTGTAATCACCTGTCGGAATACTTAAGGTGGTTAACTGGTTTGTATTGACACGATAGTTAAAGGTTAATACCTGATTATCTGGCCGTGTAATGCTGGTCAGTTTTCGATCTTTGTCATAATCATAAACTGTTTCGGGAGTCGTAACCCCAGCGACATCCGGCGGCGTATACTGCGTTTCCTTATCCACACTGTTGTAATTAAAAATATGCGCGGGTTGTCCTGGTGGCGTTAAACTGATTAAGTTTTCGTTACCATCAAAACTTTGCTCTAACACTCTACCGTCTGGATAGGTCGTTTTGGTTAATCGCCCCAACAAATCATATTCAAAAGCCGTGGTTCGATTTTCTGCATCAGCGATGGAAGTTATATTGCCTTTGCTGATCGGATCATCATAAGCAAAAGTAGTCACTCGATCACCGATGGTTCTGGAAGTTAACCGACCTCTTGAACCGTACAAATAGTTCACATCGTTAAAACCGGTGACTTGTTGACTTTCCAGCAAACGAGTTAATGGATCAAAGTTGAAAATCGCGGTTCGCCCTTCGGCTGAAGTTAAGGTCCGCACACCTGTCTTAAAGTTCTCGGTAAGAGTATTGGTTTGACCATCGTCGGTTATACTAATTGTTAGCATTGAACTGTCAGTTCCATTTTCCGCATAACTCTTATTAATGGTCGTAATATTTTGCAATCCACTGGGTAAAGTAGTGGTAATGGTTTGCGGGATTTCCAATTTAGTTTTCGGATCCAGTACTTTATCAATTACGGTAACTACATCGGAAGAGGTAAAGGTCTCTTTTGAATCATCTGCTTGCCTGACAACATCCGTAATACTGCCATCTTGTGCGGTTGTGATTAAACTGGTATCGCCATTTACCAACACTGACTCAGCGGTTTCATAACGATTATTTTCAGAAGATGTAAATCCATAAGTCACTATTCGATTAACTTCATCTTTAATATTAAAGAATTCCCAAATACCTTGTTCGGGGTCCGAAGTATTGATAATACGTCCCTCGGCATTGTAAGTTTTCACAAACAAATTACCATTGGGGTCCGTTTCATCAGTCATTAAGGAACCAAAGTAAACAAAATCATAACCCGTTGTATCATCGTATTCTGCGCGGGTTAAATTGTTATTGGCATCTATGGTTAACTGAGTGGTATAACCATCCGCCGAAACAATGGAAGTGGCTTTGCCTTGCGCGTCACGATTGATTGTGACCGTGTTGTTAAATCGATCGCTAATACTAATTAATTGATCTTGATCGTTATAAGTGAAAGTGGTCAAGGTAATCCCGCTATCCAGATCAATGGTTTCGATGTGCTTGCCCTCTTGATCAAAGACATAGGGACTTCGCGAGCGCGTAAGATCATTACGAACACAACGCGCGTAAAATAATTCATCTTGAGTGTAACCGGCCGCCAAGGCTTCACTCTCGATACTCCACGCAGCATTGTCATTAATGGCATCGGGCGTTGAAGCCCAGTAAGGTTTCCTGAAACTCACACCGGGGAACCAGGGGCCTTGATCATCGGGTAACACTGTTTGGAAGGTAAATACAGTATTAGGCAAAGCTACTAGCAATTCATTGATATTGGGTAATCGCCAATCGGTAAAACTGGCATGATCGAGCGCTTCACAGTAGTCGATACTTTCTGTCCAGGTGTATGTTTCACTACTATTTTCAGCGACATCCTGCCACATCAAACCGTTTTCTACATCGATAACGACATTATCGGACTCGTTTCTTACCAGGTTGGTTGCATAACGATCATCCAGAGTTTCGCCTTTGACACAGCCAACGAATCGGTCGGTCCCATCATCAATCAACTGCTCGCTCCAGTAGTTAGTAGCACCCAGTTGATAAATAAAGAAATCATGTTCACCATTTGATTTATCAATGGTATAAGATAATTCTTTAAAAGTCGGTAACCGCCATGGTTGAGTATTGTCATTGCCTAAAACCAGTGCCGCACAATAATTAGTGGCTTCCGCTTTAGTGGAAAATAACTCAAAACCATCGGTGGGATATTGCCATTGAAGTTGGGTGACTTCGTCGGTCAATATACCTTGGTCACTAATGTTGTAACTGATTTCACTGCCGCCTTTTTGATAGTAACCATCATCACCATCGTAAAGTGTACGAGTGATTCCTGTTTTCAAAACCAGACTGGCTGGTTTAACTTCCTCAGCCTCACCATCGCCTCGGTAAATCAAATCAAATTCGGTATTAAGATGATGATTGGAAATTGACCAACCGTTGGCAATATGACTCTCGGGCGCATTCATTATTGTCAAACTGTTTGTACTCCAACTAATCGCGTCATCCCGCCCTGCAACACCGGTCGTTCCACTCCCAACTTGCGCCCACGCGGTTGCAAAACTATCAAACGGCTGGCCAGAGATTGCCACGTTGCCAGCACTTAAATATTCGGAGGCATATCGATAACCAATACTAATTTTTCCGCGAACCGCGCCATTGATAATTTGACCGCTTGGATCAGTTCCATCCCAGATAAATTCTGCGTCTTGATAAATTGCCGGCGAAAAAGTTTGCTCAAAACGATTGCCACCAATTTCTAGCACAGCAACCATTTCAGTCACCTCTGGTTCAACTGAGTCACCGCTTACATTCACACTAATTTTATGATGATAATCTTGAGTTCGCTGGCTGGAGTAATGCAATGTTAAACTGGTGCCGGTTATTGCAATGTCTTCATGGAAAGCCAGGGGTTTCGGTTTGACGTATGAATTAACTCTTACACAATCTTTATCTTCCGGATCTTCTTCATTCGTTTCAGAGTAGAAATCTAGTAGTGTAATGGGAGTGTCCCAACCCCAGTTAAAGTCATACGACGTAAAATGATCAAAACTACCACGCCAATAAAGGTCACCCGGGCTGTAATTTTCAATTCCAGCAATTTCATCCGTAGTACTGCCATCGCCATCAATATCATCAGCAATGTCATCACCGGTATAATCTATACCATCAACCAGACCATCACCACTAGCATCAAGTAACTTAACCACAATGCCATTCTCTGAGGCTTCCCATTCAGTAATTTGTCCTGTGAAATAACCTATCGGGACAATTTCACCTACGGGAAAATTAAGGAAATTATCTACATACATCACCACCGGATTATCAAATAAAACCGATTCCTGATCACCGACGCCGACAATTTCTAACGCGGAACAATAGGTAAAATTGGATTCTTTTGGCAAGTCAGCAGGCATGGACTGAGGGAATTCATTTTCAGTTGCTCTGACAAGAAAATCACTCAGCGTGCGGGCAACACCGTCTTTTGAAGTCACCGTCACGGAATTAATATTATCAAAAACCAGGGTCGTTGAGCGGGATCCAAATGCGTCGGTAATAATGGTTGATTGATGCACTTGTGGCTCAGTCGAAGTCAAATCAATTGAGGTCACTTTAGCATCATGAGCCAACATGATGACATCAGGCAATGTTGACCAGGCACTGCTGGCGGCAATGGTCGAACGTTGGATGGTTAAATAACCCTCTTTGGCGTAAACAAGGGACCGGTAACCCGCCCCTCCTACCAAGGTGAATTTGCCTTCACTATCAGTGATCACGCTACCGTATTCCGGTGCGTTATGAAAAGCAATATTGACGCCAGCAAGAGCCAATCCATCGCGATCAGACACCAGACCGTTGAAAACACCTAATGACAATGGGTCGTAATGGTCGATGGTTGCATTTCCAGGGATATATTGCAGATATTGCTCCGCCATTGTGCCTTGCAAATTATCGGTATTGGTCTCTGCGCCTACAACCACCGTGATGCGATTAGAATCAATTCCACTGAGCCGACTAAACAGCGTTACTGTGCCAATATTTGCACCGGTAACGATCCCTGAATTAACAGAAACGATGGAACGGGAATCAGCAACAAAACTAACCGCCGAAGTAAAATCCTCCTGACGGTTGTCAGCAAAAATACCGAAGACTTGTAGCGCCTGGCTATCCCCGGGATTCAAGGTGATATTCGTCGGACTGAGGGTCAGTGCGACAAGATCCGTTGTATCTATTAGGGTTTCGTCGACAAATAACTCAATACTATTGTTACATAGTTGAGCGTCGCTGGTATCGACCGTTTCAGCCGTAGAATGATCCCAGCCAACATTTGGACCGATTGCATTAAAGGCAACCACCGCTCCCTGACCATCAATGCTATTACCGAAAGGATCATAATCACCGGTTGCAACGCCAAATCCTAACAATCCCTCTTCAAATTCATTGCCACTATTATCCGTAAACGTTGTTCCCAGGATACTTAGTCGATGTCCCCAACTGGACCCTGAAAGCGGATTTTTGTCGACATATAACCAAAAATATACCGCTTGCACAGTAGCCGTAGTGGCTGATATGGGTTCGAACATCGCCGCAAGGTTTTCGTAATAGCCAGAATAGTTACCTACTAACTGGGCATTTTCATCGAGCCTGTCAGTTGGGCTGGCTCCGTCACTGGAGCGAGTGTGAGAAATAACCTCGTTATTACTTCGGATGAATTCGGCATAATCCAAAACAACGGATATGACCTCTGGATCTGCACCTGCTAGCGGAGTCAGGTTTCGAGCTTGTCGCTCGCTGTTGATGAGATACAAACCTTGTTGTTGAATTGACCAGGAATCCCAGGTTAACTGATCCGGCATATTGAGATATTTAAACACGGCTTCATCGATAAAACGGGCATTATTAAATGCTAATTCGATTTCTTCGACATCCACATAATTAGCCCCTATCCAGGCAATATCTTCAGCTGGAACCGTATCATCGAAACCTGAATCGTTGATTGGATCCACTCCAATACACTGAGAAAGTTCGTACATCACTTCAATTACCAGCGTATCGGTTGAATCCAGCCCTTCCTGATCAAACACTTGCAATGTAATGGTATGGCTACCAACCGTCAAATTTTCTAATACGAAACTAACCTCATTGCTCAGTACGACACTGTTTTCACTCCATTCAAAGAAAGTGATTAATTCATCGTCGGTACTTTGGGAGCCATCCAATGTCACTGAATCGCCAAGAGTCACCCTTTGATCGCTTCCTGCATCGGCAACCGGCGCGCCTCCATTAACCGATTGAATATTGATCGTGACAGTAGCAATGTTTGAATCAAGCAACCCATCGTTCACCTTAAAAGTAAAACTATCAGTGCCAAAATAATCGGCATTGGGGGTATAAGTCGCGGTGTTTTGCCCCACTAAGACCACATTACCGTTAGTCGGTAAATCGACGAATTCATAGGTTAAATTATCACCATTAGAATCGGTTGCTTGAAGGGTAATATCAACAAATTCATCTTCATTGACTTCAACGGTTGCGGAAGTGGCGACGGGGGCATCGTTCACCTCCAATACATTGATTGATATTACTGCAATATTTGAATCAACTATGCCGTCATTCGCTATAAAGGTGAAACTATCAGTTCCTACATAATCAGTATTTGGTGTGTAAGTTGCGATATTTTGTTCGCTCAAAACAACTGTTCCATTAGCGGATTGATTAACCAGCGCATAAATCAATTCATCAGAATTATCATCGGTCGCTTGGAGTGTGACTGCAATGGTCGAATTTTCATTTACATTGACGTTTGTTGAAATGGCAACAGGTGCTACATTGGGCATGATGTTAAGAGAAATCGTTGCGACATTGGAATAAAAAATGCCATCATAGGCTCTGAATGTAAAACTATCTGTACCCGAATAATTAGTGTCAGGCGTATATTCCACGGTGTTTTGGCCAATAAGTTCAATGCTTCCATTAGTTGGTAACTCAACTAGCTCATAAACCATACCGGCATTAATATAATCAGTCGTCAAGTCAAAAATACGTGGGTTGTTTTCAGCAACACTGACGGTTGATGGCAATGCAACAGGAACTGCATTATTATTCGGATTTAAGATATTAAGCACTAACTTTTGCTCGGTATAAAAACCGCTATTGTCCGTCACCGTAAGGATTAATTCGTGTTCTCCGACCGTCAAAGTATTTATATTTAATACTCCATCTTCACCGAGAAGCTCATTACCTTTTTCCCAGCGATAACTAGCAACCTCTCCATCAGGATCGTAACTAGTACTGGCATCAACCAATAAACTACTGCCGATATCAGCCTGGCCGACTATTTGAAGCTGTTCCTTGATCCAACTGATATCACCACCCACGATAATCACCGGAGAGCGAAAATCTCTAACACAACGTACAACTTGCAATGATGTGGCTTTTACACCCCGATCCCTGGAAGCCCAATATTCGGTACTGGCATAGTCATCCTCGTCGGTAAATTGTATATATGTATTAGTAGGATTGGTTACATCCGTGGTCGATGTCCATAACCAACTACTATCCCTAATTGGCGGCAGTAAATACTTGAAAATAGAGGTATCTAATTGATAAGTAGCATCAATAGTTGAAACCTGTTCATTGATATTTGGCAAGCGCCAATCAGCGTAACCATCCAACAAAAGATTTTCGCAATAATTGATAGCGTCATTATATCCAAGTGATGGGACTGAAATATCGATATTATCCTGCCACATCAAATGGTTTTCCCGGTCGACAACGACACTGGCCTCTTCTGCGACTTCGCTGGTTCGATAAAAGTTGGGGGTAAACTTCTCGCTCCCCCGAACACAACGAGCGTAATAAGTAGTTGTGTCGAAAAATACAACATCATCCATGTACGCAAAAGAAAAGTTTGCCTTATGCGAACTACTATTCCAATAACTGGTGATAATTGCAGTGTTCACAAAAGCATCGTCGATTCTTGCCAAACCATTGGCATCACTAAAGTCCAACAAGTAATGTAATTCTAACTTTGTCGGTAATCGCCAGTCAGAAAAAGCCGCAAATGTTATATCATTGCAATAACTAAAAGCATCGGTAATGACGTACTGAATTGTTTTGACGTCCTCGTTATCCACCCAAGTCAATCCATTGACATTATCATGTACCGTTTCATCCTCATCGTTACGGGTGTAGCTTCTGGCGGTGCCCATCTTTAGATCGGCATCATCAAAAGCTTCATACACTGTATTGAGCCCTGTCTGCGGAATATTGGAGAACCGAAAGCGTGTTGGTGTACCGCCTTGAGAATCGGCACAACCATTTATATTACTAACTTCCCCGACGGGAGTGTTTGCGCACTGGTCCAAATCATTGGTGATACCATCGTTATCATCATCCAATTGAGATCGCGCGCAACCATTTAGATTGACTGGTCTATTCAATGGGGTAATGGGACACAGATCTAAATTATTGCTAAGCCCGTCTTCATCATCATCAAGTTGCGAAGCACTGCAGCCATTAGCATCGACGGTTTCTCCAGCAGGCGTATTAGAGCATAAATCCAAAATATTACTGACGCCATCATTGTCATCGTCAGGTTCAGTGACCTCAATATCAAAACTTTGCGAGTCGGAAAGTCCCCCAGGATCTGTAACCACTACCAGC
>CAZOBX010000210.1:0-10585 GCA_964578045.1 uncultured Kangiella sp.
CATGAAGACTCAAAAAATACAGAAGATAGAACAATACCGTCGAGAAGGTGTTTGTTTTATCGATAGAATAAACACTCTAGAAGAAATGAAAGACCTAGAGACAGAAATAGCTAATTTGATGGAGGAAAATGTTCCTGGGACTATTTATGAAGAAGATGGAAAAACGATTCGTGGTATGCATGGTTGTCACTTGTCTAGTTCGATTTTTGATAAATTAACGCGACATCCTGTGTTGTTGGATTTCATTGAAGATATCTTGCAAACTAAAGTGTACGTCCATCAATTGAAAATTAATTTTAAAAACGCCTTCAATGGCACTAAATGGGATTGGCACCAAGATTTTGTTTTTTGGAATAGAGAAGATGGCATACCAAAACCGGATCTTATTAACGTAATGATAGCTTTAGATGATATTAATGAATTTAATGGGCCGCTATTTTTGATTCCAAACTCTCATAAAAAGGGAGCTATTGATGAGAAAAACGGCCTGGTTATTTTGGACGCAGAAAAGGATTCGAATTGGAAAAATGGTTTTAGCGAAAAACTGAAATATACAATAGATGAAAATAAAGTAAAGTCCTTGGTAGACGAAAACGGTTTATTATTAGGTAAATGTAACTATGGGAACATTATGTTTTTTGATAGTAATGTTGTTCATGCTTCATCACCAAATATTTCCCCGTACAACAGAAAGGTATTGATCATTACGTACAACAGTGTGATTAACCAATCAATATTTAGGGTTCCATCTCGACCAGAATATATATCAGCTCGTGAATGTCGTGCGTTAGAACCTGATTTAACATAGTCAGTAACTAAAGCGAAAATTAATAAGTAAACCAAAAAGAAAAATATTTTATGTTTAAGAATTATCCTATTTTATCAAGGTTTCTGGCGTTTATACTGTTGCCACTATTTCTGTCTTTGACAACAGTATATTATTATCTTGAAAAAAGCTTGCCCAAGTACGGCGGACAAATAACTTTAAGTGGATTAGATAATCCCGTAACTGTAAATTTTGACGACTATGGAACTCCCACTGTTAGCGCTATGTCAGATGAAGATGCGTATTTTGCACAAGGCTACTTACATGCGTCAGAAAGAATATGGCAAATGGATTTGCAAAGGAGACTGGTTCAAGGGCGCACCAGTGAATTATATGGAAGTGCGGCAGTTTCGACCGATATTTGGATGCGAACCTTGGGGTTACAGCATGCCGCTGAAAAAGCATGGCGAAGTTTGGGAGAGGGGGCTCAAAAGGCTCTTACTTCTTATGCCAAGGGTGTAAATGCTTGGCTGAACAGAGTTTCAATATTACCTCCGGAGTATTTAATTTTAGGATTAAAGCCTGAGCCTTGGCGAGTAACTGATTCCCTTGCCTGGCAGAAAGTTTTGGCACTCGATCTTGGACAAAATATGTATGGAGAAATTAGTAGATTGTCAGCTTTAAAAATTGTTTCTCCCGCACAGCTCAAAACATTTTATCCATTTGACCCTGACTTCAAACAAATTAAACAAGATAGTAAAGAAAAGGAAGTAGAAGACTCGGAGTCTTCTCTTCAACCCGATCGGTTTTCATCCTTTTCAACAACATCAACAAACCTTAAGTCCTACCTTGAAATAGAACATCGATTTAAAAATTGGCGAGAAATGGAACAAAACTTAGAAAGAACATGGTCATTAGGTGAGCGCTATGCCGGTAGCAATAGCTGGGTAGTCTCCGGACAACATACTCTCTCCGGCGCACCCATTCTTGCTAATGATCCTCACTTAAGTGTTCAGCAAACGTCTCTGTGGTATGCGATGCAAATGAAAGGGGATAAATTAAATGTTACAGGTATGTCTATCGTTGGAATTCCCGGTATCACCTTAGGTCGCAATCAAAATATTGTTTGGGGGGTTACGGCTTTAATGAGCGACCAACAAGACCTTTTTTATCTTGAAGTACCATTGGATAATAATAGGTCGTATACAACTAACATGGGACGAGAAAATATAGATGTCGTTGAAGAAATTATTAATATTCGAACTGATAGCCCTGAGATCCTCAATAAGAAAATTAAGCCTATTACAGTTCAAATAAGAAAAACAGAGATTGGTCCGATCATTAGTGATGTCGTACAAGTTTCGGGAAATATAATGGCGTTACGCTGGAGCGCGCTAGACGACGATGACCGCAGCTTTGAATCATTTTACCAGGCTCAATATGCAACAAATTGGCAAGAGTTTCGTTCGGCAGTTCAATTATTAAAAGCGCCAGGGTTACATTTTTTGTATGCAGATAATGACGGCAATATTGGGAGTCAAGTCGCAGGACATTTACCTATAAGAGGAGCGGGGGTTGGGGTAGTGCCACAGCGAGCGTTTGAATCAAATAACTTATGGAAAGGTTATGTTCCATTTGAACAGTTGCCAAGTGTTTATAACCCTGAGTCAGGCGTCATTGTCTCAGCCAACAATCAGCTTGAAAGTGCTAAAGATATTGTTATTTCCCATGAATGGGCACCTATGGCACGTAATAGAAGAATTACCCAGCTAATTAATGAACTCATTAGTGATAACAAGAAATTGACTATTGAAGATATGCTCAATATTCAAAAGGATCAGGTTGACCTGAGTGCAAAGGCGTTATTGCCACTACTACAACAACAAGAATTAAGAATATTAATTCAAGACAATGCACCAGATAATATTGTAGAAATGTCCAATGAAGCACTCACTGAATTTTCTCAATGGAATGCTGAGTTTCATATTAGTAGTTCGGCGGCAAGCATCTATCAATATTGGTTTAATGAACTTAAGACTCAGATTTTTGCCAATGAACTTGAGCATAGTTGGCGTGGGTCTAACAAAAGGTCTATTGCAAATAGACTTATAGGATTGGTCACCGAAGAGAAAATATTGGAAGTACTCACAAGTGAAGAGAATGAATGGTGTACTCGAACTGCCCATGATTTACTTCCTTGCCAAAAAGAATTACTGGATAGTTTTTACTCAGCAATTAAATCAATAGAGAAAGATACCCGAAGTAGTCAAGTAGAAGACTGGAGCTGGGGACAATTGCATCACGTTGAGTTGTCTCATAAGCTTTTTGGAAAGATTAAACTATTGGAAAGGAAATTCACAAAGACACTCTCTGTAGGAGGGTCAGCCAATACCGTCAATGTTGCAAATTCAGTGAGCCAACCATCAGGTGGATACCAACAGACATTGGGGGCTTCTTTTAGACAGATTTTTGATTTGGGTGAAGGTATTGGTATCGTTACTGACAATGGAGGAGGGAGTGCCTATATATTACCTACGGGACAATCTGGACATTTTTTAAGTTTTCATTTTGATGATCAAGTGGATCGTTTTATCAAAGGGAATATCAATTATTTTGAACCACGAAAGATTAAAACGTCGAGTTCTTTGGATAAGCTATCAGAAAATAATGAGCAAGATAATAACCTTGGTTTGACCATAGTCTTGACACCGGAGAGGAAGTAGAAATGGAAGCACTTAAATTATTTTCAAAATATGCGCCAAATAAAACATTTATAGCGATTTTATTGGGATCTCTGGCTGGGCTTTTCTACGCTTTTCTTATTCCTGTAGTCCTACGTGCACTTTCAGGTGATAACACGTCGTTTGAAGTGGAAAATAAGCTGATTGAATTATTTGGAGTAGAGGTGGCACATTCAAAATTCGCTTTCTTATTTTTCTCGCTATGTATTTTAATTCTGATATTTAGGTCACTTGCAGAAATCACCCTCGCCAGGCTGGCCTTAGATATTCGTTTTAACTTAAGGAAGGAACTCTATGATCAAGTTCAGAACTCTCCTATAGCTTCACTCGAAAAGATTGGACCCTCCAGGCTTATCCAGGCGTTATCGACTGACGTCGCGGCCATTATTATGGGCGCACAGCTATTTCCACAATTGTTAACTAGTGGCGTTACCTTATTAGGTATGCTCGGTTTTCTTGCTTATTTAGAGTTTAGTGTTTTTAGTTTTGTTATGAAGATAATAATTTTTGGTGTTATTGCTTATCAGATCCCGATATGGATTGGCACAAAATATTTTGCCAAAGCAAGAGAGCATCGAGATATTCTCCAGGATGCTTTTAAAGCTTTAATTGAAGGTGCTAAGGAACTCAAACTGAATGACAACAAAAAGCAGGTATACAATACTGAAGTACTCCATAAGCAGGAAAATATAGTTAAGGAACTCGAGAAAAAAGGGGCCACAATTTACACTCTAGCGAGTAATTTAGGTGACCTTTTGTGCTTTTTTGCCATTGGTGGACTTGGCTTTGTATTTATTAACTATAACGTCATCTCTACCGCAGAGGTTATAGCCGCGATAATGGTTCTACTCTATGTCACCGGTCCTATCGCGATGATTTTGAACTTTATACCCCAATTAGCTAGAACAGGCATATCACTAAAAAAAATAGATCGTCTATATCAAGAACTACCTGACGAGCAGGTCTCAAACAAAATCATACCTATCAAACCGTGGAGCAGGTTAAGGCTAGATAAAGTAACCTATCGGTATCCATTGCTAGAAAATCAGAGTAATTCTTTCGAAATTGGTCCCTTGAGTCTAGAAATAAAAAGAGGTGAGATTACTTTTATTGCCGGCGGTAATGGTTCTGGAAAGTCAACGCTGGCCAAGCTAATAACTCAACACTATTTAGCGAAAGAGGGCGAGATTTATTTTGATAGCACAAAAATTGATAGCACAAATTTAACTAGTTTCAGGCAAGAAGTATCTTGTATTTATTCAGATTACTATTTGTTTGATCGCCTCCTGGATACTAAATCCCTTTCTAAAGATTACGTTAAACATATAGAGCACTATCTGAAAGCATTTGGGATCGACGATAAGGTTCAAATTAGAGATGGTCACTTCTCTACCTTAAAACTCTCAGATGGTCAGCGTAGACGTTTGGCCTTAGTGATTACCATAGTAGAAGATAAATCTATTCTCCTTTTTGATGAATGGGCCGCGGATCAGGATCCACAGTTTAAGTACGTTTTTTATCGAGAAATATTGCCTGATTTAAAACGCAAAAATAAAGCCGTAGTCGTTATTTCTCATGATGATCGATATTTTGATATTGCCGATCAATTGTTGATTATGGAGTCTGGGAGGTTAGTAGACCCACAAGAAACACTAGATTTGTTTACTAAAAACGATCTGGAAGAGCCTATTTTGATTTAATGGAAATTTAAGTGTGGCGGAAAGATCAGACAAAGCGATATAGATGAAGTTTAATTCAAATGCAATGGGTAGTCAATCAATGGATATAAAAAAGCCAAATAAGATACAGGGGCGATTTAATAAATCGCATAAACTCCTAGTAATTTTAGTCAGTGTGATTTTGGTGTTAGGTATTATGGCAATTCGGTCATCAGATTCGATCATAATAAAGCGTTCGCAAATTATTGTCGGAACTGTAAAGAGCGGTGATCTTAATGTAGTTGTTGAAGGTTATGGTAAGTTAGTCTCAGGCACAAAGCAACTGATTACAGCGCTCACTCAGGCAACGGTTAAGGAGGTCGTTCTAAAGCCCGGCGCATCAGTTTCAGCAGATAGTATTATCTTAAGAATGGAAAATCCAGTGCTTTCACAGCAGGTTGAAAATGCATCTCAAGAACTCGAACAACAAAAGGCTAATCTTCGACAACTCAAACTAAACAATCTGCGTGAATTGCTCAATGAAGAGGCTGACTTGGCCGAAATGAAAGCTCGTTATGAATCAGCAACGCTCAAGCGAAGTGCTGAAGAAAAGTTAGTCAAAAATGGCATTGTGGCTCAACTGACCTATAAAGAAAGTTTACTAAATGAGCAGCAATTAGGAAAAAGAATTGATATTTTTACTCGCCGAGAAAAACAGTTGGCTAAAGTTCATCAAGAGGCGATTAATATTCAACTAGAGCGTCTAAAGCAGCACCAGGGAAAGCTCGACATTGCCCAAGAACGAGTTGACAAACTAGTTGTCAGAGCCGGACTTGACGGGGTCTTGCAAACGTTGTCAGTCGAGCTTGGCCAAAGCCTGTCGCCTGGCCAAGAAATCGCATTAATAGGGAGTGTAACAGAACTAATAGCAATGATTAAAGTTCCACAAAATCAAGCGCAACAAATTATTATTGGCCAAAAAGTAATCATAGACACAAGACGAGATAAAATCGAAGGCCGGGTAAGTAGAATTGATCCGATTGTTGAGAATAATACAGTCAATGTCGAAATAGCTTTACCTGATCACCTACCAGTCAGTGCTCGACCACAGCTCAATATCGACGGTAGCATCATTACAGACACATTGACAAACGCGATCTATCTAGAGCGACCCGCGAATGTTAAGGCCAACACTGAGGTGGTTTTATATCGTGTGGATGCTTCTTTTGAAAACGCCAATTTAAATAAAGTCAAATTTGGTCGTACAGCAGGTCGTTATATTGAAATTATTTCGGGGGCTCAGAATTTAGAAAAATATATACTCTCTGAATTACCTGGTTTAAAACAATCGGTAAACAAATTGAAGATAGAATGACACCTTTTAAAAAACGTTATCCAATAAGTAATTATCACTAGTGATTTGAAATGACGTTTTTAAATCAAACTTAAAAAATTTATGACATACTATATGAGAGATTATCAAATGAATGATACCAAAATAGAAATGAAGAACATATCAAAGATCTTTGAAACAGAAGAAATTGAAACTCATGCGCTTAAAAACATCAACTTGACAATTAAAGCTGGCGATTACATCTCGATTTCAGGACCTTCTGGTTGTGGAAAGTCAACTTTACTGTCAATTTTAGGATTATTAGATATGGCTAGTAGCGGAGAGTATTTTATTGAAGGAATTAATGTCAGTGAGCTGTCATTAAAAGAAGCGGCTCGAATTCGCAATGAAAAAATCGGATTTATTTTTCAATCTTTCAACCTGATTGATGACCTATCAGTTTTTGAAAATGTGGCTCTACCGCTTCGTTATAAACGCGAAAAAATCGATGAAGACGAAATAAATAAAAGAGTGACAGCATGCCTTGGATTGGTCGATATGTATCACAGAGTAAGTCACAAACCGAATCAATTATCAGGTGGGCAACAACAAAGAATTGCGATCGCGCGTGCATTAATAACGGATCCCGCTATTTTATTAGTTGATGAGCCTACTGGAAATTTAGACTCGAAAAGTGGAGATCAAATACTAAAGGTATTAAAGCAATTAAATGAAAAGGGAACAACGATATGCATGGTTACTCATGATCCTCGGTATGCACATATGGCCAAAATTCAATTGAATTTATTGGATGGTGCTATTTCTTTAGAAACTCCTGAATTAGTGGAAACAATATGAAACGTTTTCTCACCAACCAAAAACAGGTATGGGATAGCTTAAAGAAAAAGCCAGGATTTGTTTTTACGGTTGTCGCGACAATGGGAATAACCCTTGGTGCGTTATTATGTATATTAACCTTAGCTTATTTGCTTTTTTTAAAACCATTACCTTATCCCGAACAAGAGAATATATATAAGTTGGAGAATCACGTTTTTGTTAATGAAGGAAAAGAAGTGGTTAATGCGTTTTCTTACCCAGGGCTTATTCATTTATACAAAAAGCATACACTATTTAGTGAGATGGCTCTGCTGTCATATGTACAGGATGTATTAACATCACACCCTTCTCAGCCAACATTAGATTTGGGATTCGCCAGTCCCGAATTGTTTCCATTAGTCGGTGGAACGATGGCTCTAGGTAGAGGGTTTGATGAATCAGAAGGGCTCGACAACCATCACCCTGTAGCCATTTTAAGTTACGATACATGGATGAATATTTTTTCAGGTGATGAAAATATATTGAATAGGACAGTTGATTTTACAGGTGTAACTTATAGGATAATAGGAGTACTCAGCAAGTCATTTATTGAGCCTCAACTGTATCAGACCGGAATGAAAACCCAAATTTGGCTGCCATGGGATTACAGTATCACTGAACCACAAAAAGAACACTGGGCAAGATTGATTCCCAAATTAATACTCGTTGGTAAAAAATCAGATGACAAAGCTATTTCACTGATTGAACAGATCAACACAAAGCAAATGAATGAAGCCTGGAAAGCTAATACGAGCCATATTGAATCTTTAAAAGGTTCTAATGCCAAAATTAAATTAGTCTCTTTTAGAGAAGCAATTCTCGGAGAAAGTGGAAATACTATAATATTGTTGATCGTAGGTGTTATTGGATTGGTTTTAATTGCAACAGTAAATATTACGAATCTATTTATGTCACGGACTGCTGAGCAACAACGTATTCTAGCAATTCGAGCCGCATTAGGCGCTACGAAAAATAACTTATTCAGGACATTATTAGCTGAATCAAGTCAGCTAATGTTTATTTCCATTTTGATTGCTTTACCCATTTCGGCAGTTGGGTTTCAACTGTTACAACATTACTTATCAGATATTTTACCGCGAGTCGAAGAGTTGTCTATTGGAGCATTCACTTTTTTATTATCGATGATGATCGTCGTTATTTTTGCTCTTGCATTTGCAACTTTTGGCAGCAGACTAATCAATTATCGAGCGCTAAATTTAACATTGCAATCGAGTGGGAAAGGTACCGGCGTTCAAGTGTCTAAGAAAATCAGACGATTTTTAATTGCTAGCCAAGTAGCGATCGCGACGATCCTGATTTTTGTAAATGTTATTTTATTTAATCATGCAGTCAAAATTATTAATGAACCCATGGGATTTTCTCTTGATAACATTCAAAGGCTAAATTTGTCCTATTCGGCTGATGAATGGCCGAATAAAGATATTATAATTTCAACCATGACTGATATAGAGAAAAAACTAGAACAATTCCCACAAGTTGAATTAGTTAGCCGTTCCAACTCTCCATTGAGAAAGTTTTACGTAAAGTCTATGAATGATTTAGACACGAATACAAACTATATATTCGAATTTAAATCAGTAAACCATAATTATTTTGAAATGATTTGCCAGGCTTTTCTCGAGGGAGATGATTTTAGCGAAGTCGATCAACGAGATCACAACCGAGTAATTATCATTAATGATGAATTTGCAAAGAAACTCGCACCGAACGGTAGCGCGGTTGGTAAAAAATTAATCACACGCGGCAATAATATATACACTGTTATCGGTGTCGTTAGTGGAATCAAGCAACCAGGGCGGAATAGAGTTCCTTTACGTGCTTATAGTCCTGCGCCACTAGCTTTTGGTAATATGATGATCAAGCTAAAAGATAACCAACTTTTGAATCGTGAGCAAGTAGTCTCATTGCTTCAAAAAGTAGACAAAATGTTTACTGTTGGTCGATTAGATTCACTTGAGGTTTTGCGAAATCAAGTTTTATTTCCGCAATACGTCACTGTAATTACCACAGCAATACTGGCTATATTAAGTTTGTTTATAGCTGCGATTGGGCTGTACGGAATCATAAGTTATAGTACCCAAATGCGGAAATCTGAGTTCGGTACTAGGATGGCTATTGGCGCAGATAAAGGCATGTTGATTAGACTTGTGCTGAAGGATAATGTAATACCTGTCGCTGGTGGAATTTTATTCAGCTTAATAGGGATGTTAATTTATTATATTTCCCAAACACAAATGCTTCGAGAATATATTAATGTAGACACTATAATTTTATTCAGCGAAACACTAATTTCGATATTGCTGATCACTTTTATTGCGTGCTATTTACCACTCAGTAAATACGTGAACAAACCGATAATAAACACTCTTAGGGGATAAAAATTCATCTTCTGAAAAAGGTTCGTAATACTATTAAATTACGGGCTTTACTAGTGACGAGCGAGATAGTTCAGGAAGATGACTTCTTAGAGAACTTTATTTAGAAGAGTAGTTTGTTTTAATACTGAGTATAAGAAGAATCGATATTCGATGGTTCTTATCTTAGAGACGTTTTAATTTTGAATCGTGCATTTTAAATTTAAAGAGATATAATTAGTAATATGTTTGACTGTAACCACAAAGTGATAGGGATTTTAGGAGGGATGGGACCTAGAGCCACGATGGACTTATATAACCATATTCTACAGTTATCGAAAGTATCAAAAGAGCAAGATCATATTTCGACATTGATTTTTAGTAATCCAAAAATACCTGACAGATCCATGAGTTTTGTTAATGATACTAATAAAAAAATAATCTATTACTTACAGGAGACAGCAAGAGTATTAGAAAAAGGTGGGGCCGATGTTGTGGTGATTCCTTGTAATAGCGCTCATATTTATTATGACAATATTAATGAGGCAATCAATATACCTGTAGTCAATATGATAGAAGAAACAGTTAATTATATTTTTAATAATTTGTGTTATAAAAATGGAATAGCTCTGCTAAGTACAGCCGCGACCTATGACTCTGGCCTTTATCAGAATTTCATGAAGCCAAAGAATATTGAGTTGATACAACCCAATCAGGAAGAAAAAAACGTAATTATGGAAGCAATATATAGTATCAAGCTAGGTAATAATTTCAATTCTGTACAACACTCACTATCAAATATCGTGAACAAGTGGGAAGTACCGGTAATTATGGGA
>CAZOBX010000211.1:0-10548 GCA_964578045.1 uncultured Kangiella sp.
CTTTTTTACTGTTGCTGACTTTAGTTCGACTATCGACTAGCCGATCGATTTTGCGATTTGATTTTCCTTCTTTATTAGAATACTTTCGTGCATTTCTATGAGCTCGGATCTCGCCCTGACTAGCACGTTGACTGTTATATCGATTGCTCACCGTGACACTGCGATATGATACGCCGCGTCGGTGTTCCGGATTGTGACTCCATCGTCTGACATGTTGATGGCTGGTAATTTGATGACGATTATAATAATGGTGAGGTTGATAATGACGATAAGGGATCCGAACTAGATGGTGATTGTTCCAATGGAAAGAGCTAAAGAAAAATCCAAATGAAACGTGTACACTCGGTCCCCAATAAAAAGGGCTGGCGTGATGTCCGTAATAGTCGCTGGCGTAATAAGGACTGTGCCAATAGACTGGTGGATAATGAGACCAATGCCAGGGCCCATAAACAAAACGAGTATCGTAATAAGGCACATAAACCACTTCTCGCTCGACTGGCTCTATGACAATGGTATCATCTTCGTGGATCACAGAAACTTTATCCATTTTATCCAGGTTTCCCGCTTCATAAGCGCGGACACGAAGGGTTTGTACACTCGCCAACAACTTTTCTTCATCCTGAAGAAATGCATCGCCAAGCTTTTGGGTCCATTCGAGATTTTCACTCAATCTCTTAAGTACCTGAGGTAATGCGACCAGGGCTTTTACACTTGGATCCCAATTTTCGTCTGCTACTGCTTCGACCGCAACCGAGCCTGTCACATCAGGATTTTTCAAAGTCCAACGTTCGGCCTGGATGACTTCAAGTGGGTAAGTGGCGGCTATAAGGATATGGGATAAAACCGTATCGGGATAAAGAGCGATTGGTGCCAGGATCTGTTCTAATTCGGCTTGGCTGAAGGGCTCTATATCAGATGATTGTTCTTCGGCCTGATTCATCGATGCTGCCAGGATAAGGACTAATCCTAGCGCTATTTGCTTAATTATCTTCATCATTTTCACCTATTTGGCCTTATTAGGGCACATTCGCCAATTTATACCCAATTATTGGTCTTGTCAGCTTAACTATAGCTGAATGGAATGCAAGATATCTATGAGTTTCGAGTGGATAGGACGAAAAATGCCTGGTTGTGGCCCGGCCAGGATATCCTGACCGACAAAAACAAAGAAAAGGATTCTATGATATTTGTAGCAGCATTTTTAACCACCGCAACAGGTTAATTAACCAGATTATTTTACCAATCGGCTGCAGCACTAACATCGGCATCATAATCAACGCCATCAAAACCAAACCCAAATAATTTCAAGAAATCTTCATTGTAGCCTTGATAATCACCTAACTCGGGGAAGTTCTCAGTAGTAACGTTAGGCCAGATGGCTTTGATTTTTCCTTGAATATAATCGTTGGTTTCAACCCCATCCATGCGTAAGCGACCACCTTCGTCAACCGGTGGATTATCGGCCAGAAGAAGCTGATCAAATAGACCGTAAATTTGCTCGATCACCCCTTCATGTACACCTTCATCTTTCATCACCTGATACATCAGTGAAATGTAGAGTGGCATAACAGGTATCGCAGAACTTGCTTGAGTAACCACTGCTTTTAATGAAGTAACATAGGCTTTAAGGCCTAAATGGGAATAATCTTGCTTAAGGGCTGTGGATGCTCTGTCTAAATCTTCTTTGGCCTTGCCGATGGTGGCATGTCCATATATTGGTTGAGTTAACTCCTTGCCAATATAAGTGTAAGAAGTCGTTACACAGTTTTCTGCCAATACGCCAGCATCGTTTAGTACCTTGATCCAGAGTTCCCAATCTTCACCGCCCATGACTTTAATTGTATTGTCGATTTCTTCTTGATTAGCTGCCTCAAGGGAAATTTCATGGACTTCCTTTTTGCTGGTATTAAAAGTTTTGGAAACGACCGGGCCGCCCACTGGTTTGAGAGTTGAAATGTAAGCCACTCCGGTATCCGGATCGGTTCGACGAGGGGACGCCAGGCTATAAACTACCAGGTCAATTTTTCCTAAATCCTGTTTAATGGTTTCAATGGTCTGAGCTTTAATTTCATGTGAAAACGCATCCCCATTAATTGATTTGGCATATAAATCGGCAGCTTCCGCTTGTTGATGAAATGCCGCAGTGTTATACCAACCGGCGGTGCCCGTTCTTTTTTCTGAGGGTGGTTTTTCAAAGCAAATACCCAAAGTCTTCGCCCCCGCGCCAAACGCAGAAGTTATCCGAGAAGCAAGCCCGTAACCGGTTGAACAGCCGATCACTAATACATTTTTAGGTCTAATAGCTATATCGCCTTGTTGTTTCACGTAGGCGATCTGTTCTTTGACGCTTGCAGCACAACCGGTAGGGTGTGCATTGGTGCAGATGAACCCTCTTACTTTTGGCTTGATTACCATCTTATAGTCTTCCTGAGTTGATACAATTTTGAATAGGCTGGATTTTACCCCGCATTGTATTGATTATAAAGCAGATTTGAACAGGTCGGGTATGTTGGCTCGGTTTTATCAAAATGCGTTCCAAAAGGAGCATAAAATCCCACAAAAGCGCTAGTTTTGGCCTAAGATTAAACCTATAGACAAGCAACCGTTATTTATTCAATGTCACAAGCAGGCCACCCAACCAGCCAACTTTCGGTACTCACCAAAAAGCGATTAGCTTTAGAAAGCCTGATCCGGATCACGGTCAGTATTCAAACACAGCAACAAAGTCTGCAAGAGCTGTCGGTGATAGCCAGACCTTCTCAGGACATTCCGGTCAAACTAATCAGTCACATTAAACTCTTAAGTGAAAAATTGGGTAATCTGTCGGTATCAGAAATAATTCAAAGACTTGAAGCAATCGAGCGGGTAATGACTAAGGGTTTGAACAGGCTCTTGTCGTTTGTACAGGTTGACCCTAATCAATTGAGAGATGAGTTGCTGGAAGACCCAACGATTGATAATTTTGTAGATGCTATCGGTAATTTTAAACGCCGTACACAAACCGCAGTGGCATTAAGATTTCTATTGAATGATCGCGGTGTTGCCATCGCTCCCTTTTCAATGGACATACCGCAAGAGTCAATATTTGAGCACATTGAAACTTTAAAAATCAAAGAAAAACACTGTGTTAAACAAATAAGAAAAGAAATTGTTGATATCATGAAAATTAGTGAAAAAATGATTCAGGATAAGAGTTTTTCTGACGCAATGAAGAGCGATATTATTAAAGTACAACAAGCGATGCAGGTAAACCTGGAACATCTTGATAGTGGTGGAAAGATCAATGAGCTCCCCAATGTGTTTGAAACCATTGTATTGGAAAGCCCCGTTAGTGAATCTTTGCTAATCGAAGAACCTGTAGGCGATCTTAAAATACCCTCTGAGCAAGCAGTGAACAAGGAGCCTGCAAAAAATATCCAACAACCAATTCGAAAAAAAAATAATTTAGAGACTCAGAGAGAGCCTAAGTCTTTTTGGGGCTCGATAAAAATATGGTTGTCTTCACCCTGGAAGGTGAGCTGGCGATCGATTCGGAAAAACTCAAAAAAGTAAATCAGTGAACCAAAGCGATTATTTTGTCTTTATCCCGCTCTTTTTCTAGTTGCGAGCAACAAAGCAAGCAATATGAATCCACCTAAAGCGCCGCCGCCACCGCCGGAACTTTCTGGTTCTGAAGGAGGCGTTACTTCCGGAGCGGTACTTAAGGCAGGGTTTAGATCAGCTGCGGTATCTACCGTTGCATCAATAATTTGAATACTGGTGATAATGATTAGATTACTATTATCGGGGACACTAGTGCCATCGTAATTGGCTAATGGAATATCGGTAAATGCACCGCTTTTATTGAATATATCAACTGCGGCGATTTGATCAAGGATGTCCAGCCCGTCCGCCGTCACTTCACCAAAAACCGTGAATCCGCCATTTTGGTTATCTAAATTGGCCGCATTATTAATCAGGTTAAAAAACCACTGATTGGTTGCACTATTGGGGTTGTCACCTAGTTTGGCCATCGCAATGCTGCCTCTGACGTTGGAGAAGGTAGGCTCATTAATGACAGCCGGATTAGCACTTATATTATCTAGGGGTAAATCTTCATCATTTAAAGCGTTGCCGCCATTATAGGCAAATCCACCACCCTGTATAATAAAATCAACGACAGAACGATGAATAATAACGTTTGTATAGGCGTTATTACCATTTCCATCGTCTAGGTATTGAAGAAAGTTGGCAACGGTTTCTGGTGTATCCTGGTCATATAAATTGACCGTAAAATTACCAAAATTAGTCTCAAATTGGACAATGGTTGCTTGAGTTGTTAAGGATGCGAACGCCGATAACAAAAACATTGTCAACCTGGCAAATGGTTTGTAACTAGTTAAAAATCGATTCATTTGAAATTTTTCTACCTTTAGTGATAATAATAAATTCGCTGCAGAGCATAACAGCCGCATTCTTGACAATCAATAACTACAAGATCCTAGGCTTCTTCTATTCCAGTGACAATATTTTTGGCACTATTCAGCAAGGTTTCTCTGTCGATTGGCGTTGGTATCAAAATCCCTTTTTGTACTGCCTGTTTTGCAGCCATCAAATCGATCCATCTCAATAAATGCGGCAAATCGCTGACATCCACGCCAGGCCATTCGTAGATTTTTGCCCAGGACCAATTGGCGATATCGGCGATACTGTAGTCTCCAGCCAAATATTCGTGGTTTTTCAGGCGCGCATTAAGCACAGTAAGAAGACGTTTCGATTCGGTTTGATAACGATCGATGGCGGCCGGTATTTTTTCCGGGAAATAACGGAAAAATACATTGGCTTGTCCCATCATAGGCCCGACTCCGCCCATTTGAAACATTAACCATTGCATTACCAGCGAACGGCCTTTGACGTCGGTAGGCATTAATTGCCCCGTTTTTTCAGCCAGATAAACTAAGATTGCGCCAGATTCGAAGACTGCAAAATCATCATTATCTTTGTCAATAATGGTGGGAATTCGCGCATTAGGATTAATCGCTATATACTCCGCTGTTTTTTGTTCACCGGTGCCAATATTAATCGTTTTAACCTGGTAATCTAGCCCTGTTTCTTCCAGCATTATGGAAGCCTTCCAACCATTTGGGGTTGCTGCTGTGTATAGTTCGATCATGCTTGTGTCCTTATTATTATCAAGTTATAGATTCTAAGTGCTAAGTGCTAAGTGCTAAGTGCTAGGATCTTGTCCATCATCATAAAAATAATGCCTGAGTCAGTCAAATGTTACAATAATCCGGTAAAGTCGGGCAGGGCGAATTAAATGTAGCAATAAAATTGGGGAAATTATATGCCAAATTTAAGAGTTTTGATCTTCGCGATGATCCTGATTAACCCGTTTTGGTCTTCAACAGTCACCTCTAAAAATAATATCTCGTTGGTTGTTTTGGGGATTGCGCAGGACGCTGGTTATCCGCAAATCAACTGTTATAAACCTCATTGCCTGCCCGGTTGGCAAGACCCGAGCAAAGTGCGATTAGCAACTTCGCTAGCAATAATCGATCATGACACTAAACAGAAATTTTTGTTTGAGGCAACACCTGATATTAAACAACAGTTGTACCGACTTCATTTAATAGCGCCAGATGAGCAATACGATCTTGCTGGAATATTGCTGACTCACGGTCATATGGGTCACTACACTGGATTAATGCATTTTGGCAGAGAAGCAGCAGGCACAAGAGAAAGGGTTGTTTATGCGATGCCACGAATGGCTGAGTATTTAACCACCAATGGACCATGGAGCCAGTTGGTTAAACTCAAAAACATCAAGTTGCAAAGGATCAAACCAAGTCAAAATTTTGAATTGAATTCTTCGATTAAGATTTTACCATTGCTGGTACCTCACAGAGATGAATATACTGAGACCGTAGGTTTCAAAATCATCGGCCCCAATAAAACGGTGTTGTTTATTCCTGATATCGATAAATGGCAAAAATGGTCTGACAATATTGTCGATATGATTAAAGTAGTCGATTATGCTTTGATCGATGCGACCTTCTACGCAAACGGTGAACTACTTAATCGTGATATGAGTGAAGTGCCTCATCCATTTGTCGAAGAAAGTATGCAGCTTTTTTCAGAACTTAACAGTAAAGATAAACAAAAGGTCATTTTTATTCACTTTAACCATAGCAATCCACTATTGATTGATGGCAGTGAAGCGCAGAAGGAAGTGATTAAAAAAGGGTTTCGTTTCGCCAGGGAAGGGATGGAGCTCGATTTATAATTATTTCTTGATAAGCCTTCGATGACTGATTGATTATTTTGATTGATGAATGTCTTGTTGGTAGCAACGAGCCTCCGTATGCTGCGAAAAATTTAACAAAAAATCGCGCTGGAAAGCCTGCTATAGGAAGGACTTTAGCTAGCGATACGCCTGTCAGAATTCGGTATTTCATGCAGAATATTTGCAACAAACATTTTCAATTTGGTCGGCAACTGAGGTCAAATTAAATCCCCGAGATTCTGCCTTAGCCAAAACTTCATTGGTAGAATGATTTCTTGCGTAGCAAAGCCCCCAAAATATCGAAGAGCGAGTTCCAGTTCGACAATAGGCATGGATTTTTTCTTTGCAACCATCGATCACTTTGACAAATTCTTCAAGTGCTTCTAACGGGATGATTCGTCCGGAAACCGGAATGTTAACAAAGTTTATGCCGTTTTCCTCTGCTACCTCTTTCACAGCTGCACAGGTTAATTGATTAGGCTCTTCTCCATCAGGTCGATTACAGATTAAGACTTTGACTCCGTCATCGGCGAGTGACTTTATTTCGTCCAATGTCAATTGGTCTGAAACGGAAAAGTTCTCTTGGATCTGGATCTTGTTCATAGTTTTCTCTTGGTTGAGTTTAAAAATAAAGTTCTAAGTTCTAAGTTCTAAGTTAAATTAGTTGTGGTATGGAGCGATACAAGATGTAAAAGCCCATCACGATTAAGAAAATACCAAACATTTTCTTGAGTTTGTCTTGTGGTACTTTGTTGGCGATTTTGTTGCCGATAGCGCTACCCAGTCCGCCGAGCATAATCATGACCCCGATCACCTGCCAGTCCAACACCATACCGGTCTGTTCTAATACATCCAGGTATTTAACAAAACCACTAAAGGATTTTAACGCGATGATGACCAGACTGGTCGCAATCGCATTTCGCATGGTTAAACCGCCGAGTAGCACCAACGCCGGTACGATCAGAAAACCGCCGCCAACACCAACAATACCGGTCACAATTCCGACCAATAATCCGTCCGCGACGATTTTAAAAACATGTCGTTGGTGGTCTGACTCTTGCTCAATATTTTTTTTAGGCCGTAGCATAAAATAACTGGCCAATAACATCACGCCGGCGAAAATAGCCAGTTGCATGATGCCGGTTAAATAGGCCGAAATCCAGGCGCCACCATAGGTGCCAATCATGCCTGGAATGCCAAATAACCAAACTGTTGTCCAGTCTACCAAACCTTGTCGCATATAAGGCAGAGCGCCCAGCAGGGCGATTGAACCAACAATAACCAGTGAGCCAGCGATAGCAATTTTTTCCGGTTGATCGACCAGATAGACTAAAACCGGTACCGTTAAAATGGAGCCGCCAGAGCCCATCAGGCCCAAACTTAACCCAATAGCGCAAGCACCTAAAATAGCGAAAATATTAAGCCCCACTATGACTTTCTCATAACAAGTTGATCGGCAGTTTCAGATAGGAAACGCCGTTGTTTTCTTTTGGCGGCATTTCGCCTGCTCGAATGTTCACCTGCACAGCCGGTAAGATTAGAGTTGGCATATTTAGAGTGGCATCGCGTTTAGTTCGGCATTCAATAAACTGCTGCTCTGTGACTGTTTCATTAATATGAATATTATTGGCTTTTTGTAAACCGACACTGCTCTCCCAGGCATAAAAATCCCGCCCAGGTGCTTTGTAGTCATGGCCGACAAATATTTTAGTTTCATCAGGATAAGATAGAATCTTCTGGATTGATTGATACAGTGTTTTCGCATCACCACCGGGAAAATCTGCTCTGGCGGTACCATAGTCTGGCATAAAAAGCGTATCTCCGACAAACATCACCTGATCAACTTCATAGCTCAGGCAAGCCTGTGTATGACCAGGCGTATATATGACTTGGATGGGTGTTTCACCGATTTTTATGACATCACCCTCATCCAGTAATTGGTCAAATTGACTGCCATCCGTTTTAAATTCGGGTTCCAAATTAAAAGCATCCCGGAATGTGGATTGCACGTCTCTGATATTGCGGCCAATAGCCGTTTTTCCGCCTAATTGATCTTTTAAATAGGGGGCTGCTGATAGGTGATCGGCGTGGGCATGAGTTTCTAAGATCCAAACCGTTATTAGCTGGTTTGACTGAATATATTCGATGAGTTGATCGGCACAATCGGTCCTAGTTCTGCCTGAAGCCAGCTCAAAATCCAGTACCGAGTCAATGATAACGCATTCTTTTGATTTTTTATCGGTGACTATGTAAGTTACGGTGTAAGTGGTTTGATCAAAAAAAGCTTTTATCTCAATGTTATCCATTTATTATCCTATTGATAAATCCGAAATAATGAATGTGTTTTTAATTGTAAGATTAACACATTAGAAAAATCTAATGTATCTAGGCTATTTCAAATGGCATGCTATTTCAAGCTTTAATCTGATTTGATTGTTTCAACTAGTACTTCGACAAAGGAATTTTTCAATTAGAGACTTATACAACAAAATACTAATTTACCTATTGCTAATATAGTGGATTCAAATTAGAATTTATAGCCATTAGTTGAGGTTACTTATAAAGTAAATTTTTAGAATTTGTCTGTAGAGAGAGGAAATAATGACAGAATTCACACCTATCTCGGGTCTTATCGGAGGCACCATTATTGGACTGTCTATGGCTGTATTTTTACTCTTTACGGGCCGTGTCGCCGGTATTTCTGGCATTCTTAACGGCGTTTTTTCCAAACACAAACAAGAATTGAGCTGGCGTATTTTATTTTTATGTGGAATTATTCTTGGTCCCC
This sequence comes from uncultured Kangiella sp., assembly GCA_964578045.1. GTDB lineage: Bacteria > Pseudomonadota > Gammaproteobacteria > Enterobacterales > Kangiellaceae. The sequence goes on from CAZOBX010000211.1 coordinate 9,054, forward strand.
TGATTGCCAATCTATTTGCCTTCCATCTACCAGAAAAAATTGAGCTTTCCTGGACAACCGTCATTGTCGGAGCGTTTCTGGTTGGATTTGGCGCTAACCTGGCGAGTGGTTGCACCAGCGGTCATGGTATTTGCGGTGTGGGTCGCTTTTCACCGCGATCGATTTGGGCTACTCTGGTGTTTATGTCGATTGCCATGCTGACCGTGTTTGTCAGCGGTTATTTATCCGGCGGCCTGTCATGAAATTATTGGTCGCATTGATCTCTGGAGTTTTATTTGGCTTCGGGTTAACTGTCGCTCAGATGGTAAACCCAAATAAAGTCTTGAATTTTCTGAATATCAGCGGCGACTGGGATCCCAGTTTGATTTTTGTAATGGCTGCGGCTGTTGCTGTTTTTAGTCTTGCTTTTTGGACCTTAATCAAAAATCGAACGGTTTCGTTAACCGGTGACCTAATCAGTATTGGCAGTATCACGGTGGTTAACAAACAACTCATCATCGGGGCTGCTATTTTTGGACTCGGTTGGGGTTTAACCGGGATCTGTCCGGGGCCGGCAGTCGCCAATATCACCGGTGGCGAACCAAAAATTCTGGCATTTGTGGTGGTGATGATTATCGGTATGAAAGTATCTGAATGGATTAAGAGCAAGATATAAATTATTAGGCTACGGGCCACAAGATAAAGAGGGTTCGTTTCAGGTTATCCGAACCCGGCCCATTAAATTATAATTCAGCGTTGTGGTAAACGTTTTGTACATCGTCCAGGTCGTTGAGCATTCCCAGAAACTTATCAAACATCTCCCTATCATCGCCACTGATGGGAGCTGTATTTTGTGGAATAAACTGAATTTCATCAACCTCAAAATCAATTTCGCCAAAGGCCTCAACGAGCGCTTGTTTGGCTTTAAAATATTCGTTATGGGGTGCAAAAACGGTGATTTTTCCCTCTTCATTTTCAATATCGGTGACATCAACATCGGCCATCATCAGCGCATCCAGTGCGGCTTCTTCATCGTCGCCTTTAAATACCAAAATGCTACTATGGTCAAACATATGACTGACACTGCCTTGAGTGCCGATTTTGCAGTTGGTTTTGGTAAAACAGATACGTACGTCACCAAAGGTTCGGTTGGGATTGTCAGTTAAACAATCGACGATGACCATAGTATTGCCGGGCCCATAACCTTCGTAACGAGCCACCGCAAAATCCTCTCCACCGCCGCCTTTGGTCTTGTCGATGGCTTTGCCAATCACATGGCTAGGTACCTGATCTTTCTTCGCTCGCTCGATGACGGAGCGTAGCGCCAGATTGCCATCGGGATCAAAACCGCCAGATTTAGCACAAACATAGATTTCTCGGCTATATTTACTATATATTCGGGCGTTGGTATCAGAGGTTTTTGCCATTGATTCTTTGCGATTTTGGTAGGCTCTGCCCATTCTTCTTTCCTAAATGTGATCTCAAAAAGGAGATTTTACATTGCTTGTGATAAAGA
>CAZOBX010000212.1:0-10453 GCA_964578045.1 uncultured Kangiella sp.
AGTGAGTGTACTGTGGATAAAGATGATGGCTAGATGCCTTTCGCCAGACATTCACACTCAAGGGCAGAATTTTGGACAAAACACTCATTATAGTTTTCCATCAATGGGGTTCTGGGTACATTCCGTCTGGAAGTAACAAATCACTTGTAAGTCTTTGATTCTTGGCTCGGTAATGGAATAAAGTAAGAATTTCGGTGGAAATTAAGGCACCTCTAGCGCTACTACCGTTCACGGGCTGTAGCGATAAGTGTCACATTAGGACGGAATGTCCCCAGAACCCCATTACTCCCTAAACCCCGACATTCAATCGGAAATTAAAAGTGTTAGTCTGGCCGCATGAAGCGGTAACAATGGTATTATTTTAAGGATATCAATATGAATATCAGGCAGGTTAAAAACTAATCGGCTCTAGAGGTCCCTTGACATAAGGCTTACAGCCGTCTTTGAGACATTTCGAGGGGATCTGGGTGGAACGCCTATTCTTTGAACTCTTCTTTTGTCACTTCAAAACTTAGGTTTATAGCTCAAATGAACGGCATACCTTTTCATCAAATCTCTAGAGCTTTTTTCAGGGAATTTTTTCCGTCCTCCGGTAAAGGTAGACATTCTCCTTGGTCCAAAGGTAGACATTCTCCTTGGTCCTAGTGGATGGATCATCGGATGCTGCCGTGGTGGTGGTGCGTGGGGGTTCCCGGCTCTACCAACCATTTCTTTAAACGCTTCGTCTATAGACGTAAAATGCATCGATTTCCCTTTAGAGCCCCAACGTCCTGGTGTATTATTGGTTGCAGCAATCCAATTTCTTGAAGTTAAACTAAATCCGCTAGTCTTCGATTTCTTGTCAGCATTCCAATTTTTAATACTATGCTGCATCATATTGGGGTCTCTTTGGTGCCGAAATCCCTGTCCTAGGTATTCACTTTCCGTTCCAGACGAGTACGGATTTTCTTTCATCGCTCCAAGGCTAGTTGTTGTAATATAGCTTTTGCCCGGACCGTCTCGTTTAATGAAGCCACTTTTTGCCCAACCGAGTTGCGCTTTAAACCCCATAGAGCTAACGCCATCGACCCTTGTAAAACTAACTCCTTTAGAGTTTCTGCTAGATGTCGCGTGATCTTTCAAAAGTCTATCATCGAGTTTTATTTTGTTTATGTCGATGTTAGGGTTACTTATCCGAAACTTTGATATAAATGGCTGCGGACCATTAGGTGCGTGTAACCCTGGTCTGTATGCATCCGGATTCAACCTACCATGATGAGTCGTGCTGCCGCCTATTCTCGAAGGAATAGTTTTGGTACTTTTACTTTTGTATGTCATTGTCTGGGTCTGACTAGCACGTGCTTCGATTGGAGCTTGGCCACGAATCGCTATTGTAGGCATTATAATTATCCTTATAGTCTTCCTCTGACCTTTATAACCTTTCTTACAAAGATTGTCTACTCTCGTTTTGCGATATTATAATCTCGAGTGTGTTCCTTTCTGTCACCATATATCAATGTTGGATTATTTAGCCAAGCCTATTATGGGTTATCCGATCTGTTTCTATAATAGACCGGTTATTGCTTAAGTTTTGGTAGTCTATTTTAGGTATACCTCATGTAGACTACCTGTAGCCGGTCTATTTTAAATGTTTACACCACCTATAATAGACCGTTATTATAGAACCACTTATAATAGACCGGATTTTCGATTGACTACCAAATATCGAGTATATGCCTACCTGAGAGCTTCAACTAAAGAACAGGATGCTCTACGAGCAAAAAAAGGTTAATTAGATTCGCGAAAAAGTCAGATTTAGCTATTGCCGCATTTTTCGTAGAGAATGAAAGTGGCGCTACGTTGAATCGTCCAGAACTATTTAGATTGCTAAAAATTGCCCAGCCCGACGATATTATCCTGGTTGAACAGATTGATCGTATTTCAAGACTGAATGACAAAGATTGGAATAAATTAAAAGGTATCATTAAAACAAAAGAGCTTAGAATTGTTTCACTCGATTTGCCTACAAGTCACCAACTTATGAGATATGGTGACGAATTTACTAATCGAATGCTATCAGCGATAAATGACTTGATGTTAGATTTATTGGCCGCAGTAGCAAGGAAAGATTATCAAGATCGGAGGCGTAGGCAAAAAGAAGGTATTACTAAAGCTCTATCAAGCGGGTTATACAAAGGAAGAAAAGAAGACACAGAGTTATCTAAGAAAATCGAGATGTTATTGCATGACGGGAAATCATACTCAGTGATCATTCATCTTCTGCGCTGCTCTAGAGGTAAAATTGCAAAAGTTTCTAAGCGACTTAAACAGGAAAACCCAGAATTTTAAAAAAGTTGGCGTTTTATGCAGCTATGAGGTAACTGGGCCATGTCGCAAGAACCACCATGTCAGTCTTGTTTTCATACTGACTAATAGAAGGAAGCTCCTCCACCAATTTAATTTTAACTCCTTCTGATATGAGTTGATTTCCGACAAGTATTTTTTGTATCGCTGCGATGATAGCTTGAATAGATCTTGGTGCTCGTGAAAAACACTCCAATCAATGCGAAAATCATCTGGAAAAAATCGCGTGTCAACTACTGGAACAGTTCCCGATTTATACTCGAACAGTCGAGTACCCTGTTCGTTCACGAAATGATTTAAATGAAAGGCGAATACGCCATCCTTGCCGAAGTCGTAGTGCAACTCTGTTGGCGGAAGGGATTTCCAATCGTCTCCACCTGAAACTGAGGTTTTCTCTAATTCTCGTTGAAATTTCGATATAATGTCAGCGTTGAATAGAGAAGGTTCACTGGCAGATAGACCCCATGTTTCTCGCGCGATTTGTCCTAATTGTTGTTCGCCACCTTGTGCATACCAAACATCCGCGTGAGAATGATGAAGCGCAAGAGATGTCAATCGATGAGCGGAAATTTTGCACAACAATGATAAACCTGTGGATCGAAACCAATTGACGCGATGCCATGGAGCCCAGGTTCCAAATGGGTGTTTGGCAGAGGAGTACACATCCCATTGATAGGTCGATTTTATTCCGAGAAACTTGATTGAAGGGACCGTTGTCCCAAGCTCCTTGACGTGCGATTGGAGTTTCTCAACATAATCGACAGTTATGATGTCATCATCGTCCAGGTTTGTAGTCAAAACCAAGTCAGTATCGCTTGGAATGTGCTTCTCAAGCCACTCCAAGACCACTAGACGGTCACTTGGGCGAAACTCGTGAAAGATGTGTTCTTTTTCTCTTAGCAATGAGTGTCTCCAACCTTTGGCGATATTTCATCGGGAGATCAGGGTCGACTATCAACACCCAGTCAAAGTCCTGGTTGGACTGCGCCATGACACTGGGCAGACATGCGCACTCGAACAACGCGAACCGAAAATCAAGACGAGATGGATTGAGTGGGTCAAGCCGTTCCCAACCAATATCACCAGACTGTCTTAAAGAGTCCTATATCCATAATCTCTGCATTTTATTAGTTGAGATGATGAATTAATCATATCACCCTTTAAATAAATGAAAGCTCTTAATGGAGACACTAAAAATCTCTTGAAAAAAGGGCCGAAATTCCAATAGTCTCTTGTAAAATATGTGATTTTTTCTTTAATTCTGTTTATCATATTCTATTTCCAAAGTCTTTAGATAATCTTTGACTATTTCCTTGATTTTTAAAGGATGTCTGGTCTTTATTGTATTTATGGACTCATTCGACATTTTTTTAATTCTATCTTTATGTTTATTTAGATAATTAATTTTTTTAATAAATTTTTTGTAATTTTTACATATAAATCCATTTTTCCCATTTACAATCATGTCTTGAATTTGTCCAACAGGAGTTGTAAGCACAATGCCCCCCCTAGCCATTAAATCCATGGGTGGCAGTGGTCCCCCCTCTTGAAATGAAGTGCAAAGATAAACATTATGTTTATCCATAAATTTAATATATTCTTCTTTTGTATATATATTTCCGCCTTTAAATTCAAATTGAATAGAGTTTTTTTGGCAAAACCTTTGAATTCTTTTTAGCAATTTAAAATTTTTTCTCATATGAGCATTGGCAACACTAACTATGGAAAGTGAATTTTTTTGGCAAGAATTTCTTATAGGAAAATTTGTAGTGGTTCTAATTAGTGTCGTTTCTACCCCTTTTTTTTTCTAATTTGGCCTTCATTTCTCAAGATATCACAACAACATGCTTTGCCTTCTTTATTAATTTTAAATTATTCCTCCTAATAAAAAATCTGCTGAAAAAGTCATACCATACTTCGTAGTTTAGTGATAATGGGACAGGGGAACTTCTCCAGAACTTCTGAGTTGAGAAAATATTATTGGGATCATGTACTGCGATAATCGACTTATCTAAATTCGCCTGGAATGTCATAAAATATAATCTTGCAAATCCATACCAAACAAAATCGCTTTTATCTATATCCTGCTTAGTAACATCCTTTGCTTTTTTAAAAGTTACTTTATGTCCTGTTAAATTTCCCAACCAAAGCTTTCCTACTTCATGTATTGCCCAATCTTCGACATCATAAATATATAAAATGTTCAATATAGTTTTTCCTTTTTCATGTATAACCATATATAGTTTAATTTAAAACGTGCCAAGATTACCTTCGCTATGGAACAGAGTTATTTGAATTTAAAACTCGTAATCGGCAGTTAAGCAAAATTTAGCCAGCTAAAATTAATTGAAGCTGGCAGCAAAAAAGGAGTGTCCGAATATTTAAAATTTCATTAAAAATAGCTACAACAAACTAGATTTACTATTAATATGAGATTTCAAAGCCAATAATTCAGTAACATCTTTTGAAATGTTTTTGTCAATATGCAAAATTAAATTCGCCATTTATGCGTGTTTTCTGACAGCCAAATAACGAAAGGGTATGAAATAAGAAGTGGATTCGAGATTGCAACATGACCAGTCAATGTCGCAAGAACCACCATGTCAGTCTTGTTTTCATACTGACTAATAGAAGGAAGCTCCTCCACCAATTTAATTTTAACTCCTTCTGATATGAGTTGATTTCCGACAAGTATTTTTTGTATCGCTGCGATGATAGCTTGAATAGATCTTGGTGCTCGTGAAAAACACTCCAATCAATGCGAAAATCATCTGGAAAAAATCGCGTGTCAACTACTGGAACAGTTCCCGATTTATACTCGAACAGTCGAGTACCCTGTTCGTTCACGAAATGATTTAAATGAAAGGCGAATACGCCATCCTTGCCGAAGTCGTAGTGCAACTCTGTTGGCGGAAGGGATTTCCAATCGTCTCCACCTGAAACTGAGGTTTTCTCTAATTCTCGTTGAAATTTCGATATAATGTCAGCGTTGAATAGAGAAGGTTCACTGGCAGATAGACCCCATGTTTCTCGCGCGATTTGTCCTAATTGTTGTTCGCCACCTTGTGCATACCAAACATCCGCGTGAGAATGATGAAGCGCAAGAGATGTCAATCGATGAGCGGAAATTTTGCACAACAATGATAAACCTGTGGATCGAAACCAATTGACGCGATGCCATGGAGCCCAGGTTCCAAATGGGTGTTTGGCAGAGGAGTACACATCCCATTGATAGGTCGATTTTATTCCGAGAAACTTGATTGAAGGGACCGTTGTCCCAAGCTCCTTGACGTGCGATTGGAGTTTCTCAACATAATCGACAGTTATGATGTCATCATCGTCCAGGTTTGTAGTCAAAACCAAGTCAGTATCGCTTGGAATGTGCTTCTCAAGCCACTCCAAGACCACTAGACGGTCACTTGGGCGAAACTCGTGAAAGATGTGTTCTTTTTCTCTTAGCAATGAGTGTCTCCAACCTTTGGCGATATTTCATCGGGAGATCAGGGTCGACTATCAACACCCAGTCAAAGTCCTGGTTGGACTGCGCCATGACATTGGGCAGACATGCACACTCGAACAACGCGAACCGAAAATCTAGACGGGATGGATTGAGTGGGTCAAGCCGTTCCCAACCAATATCACCGGACTGTACTTTAGAGTCCTTGCTATTCGCTCTATAGGAGAATCTCGTCAACAGGATATGACGAAGAGTCATAGATTTCATTTTAGGTACCTCTATTCATTGTGGATTAGTCAATAACATTTAAATAGGCCGGGATGTTTGGCAACAATAGTTGTCGCTTGAAGTTTAAATTTATGCCGTTTTATTCTTTTTCTAGATTAAGGTATACATCGTTTACCCGCTCCCAGTTCCTGATATCACCACGCCATCGAAATGGATTACGTTGTTTTTCTGCGTTGTGGATTAATTAAATACTACCGTCAAATTACCAGTAGCTAATAATTCTATGTTGTTCTATTCCTATGCTAATAACGTGCCAAGATTCTTTTTCCTATGTAAACAGAACTGTTTGAATTTAGATCCTGAAATTCGCAGTTAAACAGAATTAAGTCAGCTAAAATCGAATAAAGCCGGCGTTAACAAGGGCCTGTAGGTGTATTTTATATTTCAAAAAGAATGCCAACATCAACTAGGATTTGCTTCTAATAATATTGATCTTAAGCCAAATAGTTAAGCTACATTTGTTGAAATATTGCATCGATATTAGACCCAGTGAGTCCGATATCGAATCCAGAAAGTCCGTTATCGAATTTTTGAATTCTTCAGCGGAAGTATAATCGTCACTGTAACACCTTGAATTCTATTATTAACTAATGTAATGCTTCCCTGGTGTTGCTCAATGATATTTCGGCAGAAACTTAAGCCGATCCCTTGTCCATCTTGTTTGGTAGAAAAAAGCGGTACAAAAAGATTTTTCAGATTGGTAAATCCATGCCCATCATCTATCACCTTGATGGTTGTTTTGCTTTTATCCTCACTAAAATCTAAGGCAACGTTGTGAGCACCCGCTTCATAGGCATTTTTAATGAGGTTAATTAATACTTGCTCCAAGATGGATTTATCAGCCCAAATACACTCAGTGGTTATCGTGACTTCAAGATCAATAACGCTAAACAAACCTTTAATTCGGTTTGCCAATCGAGTGACACAGATTTCTTGGTAATTCAAATTGATCTGTTTCGATAGAGAAGCATAACGGTTGATAAAGTCCTGCAAATGATGGCAACGCTCAGAAATTAACGCCAATGCTTCCTTGTCCCGAGCGGTCTCGGTTCGCACAGATAGACTTTCAGCGATAGTGGAAACAGGCGTAAGAGAGTTACGGATCTCATGCCCCATTACGTTAATTATTTGTTGCCAGGCTTTAATTTGACTCGTCCTGAGTGCCGACTCAATATTAGTGAATACCAATAGTTGATGTGCAACACCGTCATCAATAAAGGTGCTCTGGCTAATTTGCCATTGTTGTTTTTCTTGCTGACTGTTTGACTGGTTTGGATGCTGTAGCTGCCAGCCATTCTTTTGTTTAATCAACCCCAGTAACTTAGGTGATGCTTGGCGATACATCTGCCATGGCTGACCATAAAGAATACTGAAGGCTCGATTTGCGTAGGTCAATTGATTTTTCTGGTTAAACACAAGAATGGGGGTATCCAATTGATCAATTAACTGATAAACCAAAAATACATGTTGGTCATAGCGAAGCTTTTTTATCGACAAATACTCACTAAAATCTCTTAGCTGCTGATGAAACTTCCCGACAATACCCTGCGAAAATACGGGTTTGGCATATTGATTATAGTCTTCCATTCTAACGGCGTCTAAATGTAGCTGAGCGCGAATAAAACCAGAGATCACCTTTGAGCGAAAGCTAACAATTGCCATAACCCCCACTAAAGCCAATGGCGAAGTTGCTAGTGCAATTTGCCAAACACTAAGACCCAAACGCCATAAAAGCAGGATAAGCAGGCTCAAAAACAGTACCGCAAACATAGTAAGCCAAAAGGTGATAAATCCCTCTATGGTTTTACTTTTGAATATCGCCATACTTTTCCAACCGTCGATACAAGGAAGACTTGGTTAGACCTAGTAGAGTTGCAGCCTTAGGAATATTATTGGCAGTGCTATCTATTGCTTGCTTAATCAGTTTCCTTTCTACCTGCTCCAATGTCATCATCGGCAAGTCCTTATCAGAACGCTGCGCTAACATAGGCAGGTCATGGTCTGAAAGTTCAGTATTTTGCGCCAGCAATACGGCACGCTCCACTAAATGGCTTAATTCACGGATATTGCCAGGCCAGTGATAGTCACATAAGGTTTTTTTGGCTTGCATGCTGAGTGTGATTGCGGCTTTCTGGTATTTTTGGGTAAAAACACTAATAAAATATTCCGCTAATGGGATGATGTCCAGTTCGCGCTCCTGCAAAGATGGCACTCTAAACTCCAGCGTATTCAAGCGATAAAATAAATCTTCGCGGAATTTTTCAGCGACAATCAACTTATTTAAGTCAGCGTTTGTAGCACTGATAATGCGGACATCCATTTGTTGTGTTTGACTAGAGCCCAATACTTCATATTGTCCCGACTCCAGAACCCGCAACAGCTTTGCTTGTTGAGGTAATGGGATGTTGGCAATTTCATCAAGAAACAAAGTCCCCTGATTGGCTAGTTCGAAACGACCGATTCGATTGCTCTTGGCATCGGTAAAAGAGCCCTTTTTATGACCAAACATTTCACTTTCAAATAGATTTTCTGCGATAGACCCCATATTGACCGATATAAAAGGGCCTGACTGATAACCTGATAATGTGTGAATAGTCTCGGCCAATAGACTTTTGCCAGTGCCATTGTCTCCGGTTAATAAAATATTCACATCGGTGCTGGCAACACTGTTAATCTGATCCAATAATTGCAACATACAAGGGGAACGCCAAACATAGTCATTCTGAACAGCTTGCTCCAGTCGCTGCTGCAGTTTCTGATTCTGGATCTGTAAATTCGACAAGGTGAGTTGTTGTTTGATGATTTGTAGCAATCGCTGATTTTTCCAGGGCTTTTCAATAAAATCCCCAGCACCTAATTGCATGGCGTTCACGGCTAGCGCCACATTCGACCAGGCTGTCATCGCTACCACAGGTATGTTAAAAACCGATTTTGATAACCAGGTTAAAAATGTGATGCCTTCTTCACCGGATGTGATATCCAGAGAATAGTTCATATCCAACAGGATGAGATCTATATTATCTTGATTGATGATTTCACGTGCTTCGTGAGGGCTTTTTGCCTCAATCGGGCAATAGCCATTATCCTCCAGCACAAAGCTTGTGCTTAAGTAAATATCGCGTCGATCATCAACAATCAGAATACGTGGCTTATTCAAGGTGATCTTTAATTATTATGAATGGAGGAAGGAACATATTTTTTATGTTTATTGTTTATGAAGCATTATGATAACAACAATTAACTATTTCTGCCCCCTTTTTTAAATAGGCTTTATTATTTATAATTTCTGAAATTAATTTTGCACTCTTACCTTTGAACATTGTGAAATGATCACCTTCAACGGAAGTATAATTTATATTTTGACCTGAAAATTTATCGTCTAAATAGTCTATGTACTGGCGTTGATCAAATGGACTTTGATTGGCAAAAACTACTGTTGCTGGTAATGCCTCATCCTTTTTAGGTTCATATTCTTTAAATAAATTTGATTGATGTTGATATAAATCCAGTAAATAGGACGGTAAATCCAGTGTATCGAAATTTGCACGTTGATTTGGCTGTTCGTTATTTGAAAAATATAATTTTTGTTGCTCAAAATAAGTATCTAACATGACTAATTCAATTTGATATCCTGTAGCTTTCAAGTAGTTAGCCAACGCCAATGCCAGCGCACCACCATACGAGTGACCGACCAAGATTATTTGTTTAAATGGCATGCTTGAAAGACTGTCAGCAAATGCAGTTATATTTTCCTGTATTGTTTCGAAGTATTGTTCACCTGCTATAAGCCCTTTATGGCGGAAAATACCGATCTCAACGTCCTCAACATTGCATTGCTTCAAATGTTTTACGATTTCCATAAAGTCTTTAGCTGTACTCGCCACACCAGGGATAAAAATAATACCTTCCTTCGGAGTAATACAATCAGTGACTTTGTAGAGTAATTTCGTACGGTGAAGCCCACTTTTCAATGAATCAAGCATGAGCCCCTGAGATTGTATTGTCGTTTCTGAAAATAACATAGATAACTCACAGGCTTTTTTAAGACGTGTGTGAATCAACGACAAGAGTTTCACAGCTAATAATGAATGCCCGCCCAGATCAAAAAAACTTACTGTGGTACTGATAGATTTAGCTTCAATGTTTAAAAGCTCTTCCCAGATATCCACGAGCACCTGCTCTGTCTCAGTTGTCGGCAAGACACATCCGCCTTGAAGTACACTGCTATCCGGTGCAGGTAACGCTTTCTTGTCTACCTTGCCGCTTGGTGTTAATGGCCATTTTTCAACGACCATTATGATACTCGGTATCATGTACTCTGGTAACTGTTGAGCCAACGTCATTCTCGCAGTTGCAACAAAGTCT
>CAZOBX010000213.1:0-10449 GCA_964578045.1 uncultured Kangiella sp.
ACCAAAGCTTGCGCATCCTGTTGATATTGATGAAGCGCCTGCCAGCGTAATTGTTCATAAGCTTTATAACTTAAAATGCCCGAGGGAATTGCCAGCGCTAAGAAAAAAGCGATAAAAAGTACGCGCATTTTTTGGCTAGACAATCGATGCATTACTTAGCCATTTGCGAGTCTGTTGGCGTGCTATCTAGCGTAATGATTTTGTAACCAGCGCCACGCACTGTCACTAAAAACTCCGGTAACTTCGGATTGGTTTCTATTTTTTTGCGAATTTTAGCGATATGAATATCCACAGTTCTAGTCTCGATATCCATATCAGGTTGATAACCCCAAACCTTAGTTAACAGCTCTTCACGAGAAACTGGCCGTTGCAGATTTTGTTGCAGATATTCAAGCACCTGCATTTCACGTCGGGTAAAGGCAATGGATTTACCATCAAGTTGCATCGATAAATTAAGAATATCAATCACTCGTTTTTCACTCAGATGAATAAGATCTGATTGAGAGTTTGATTTGTCAGACCGACGCAATACCGCTTGCACCCTAAGTACCAGTTGCGCAACCGAAAAAGGCTTAGCCACATAATCATCTGCGCCTAAGGATAATCCCTGGATAATATCTTCATCAGCCGTTTTGGCGGTTAACATGATGATTGGTTGAGCTTTATCTTTTTCTCGAATCGCTTTGCAAATATCGAAACCGTTCATATTGGGTAGCATCACATCGAGAATGATTAGATCGAAGCGTCCGGTTTGAGCTTTTGCCAGGCCTTCTGCGCCGTCTGCGGCGTATTCGACTTCAAAGCCGTGATACACAAAAACATCGACCAAGCCAGTGCGGATAGCCTCTTCATCTTCAACGATTAATATGGAGTTAGTTTTTTGCATCTGTTCCTCGGTAAAAGCTGGTCATTCTAAATACTTCGTAACTATTCAGCGAGTTTAATCAGTTGATCATTCTAGCTGTAGGTAATTCGTGGTTTACAAGTCGTTCGAACTCTACGGCAATTGCTCCTGCATTGCCTAAGAGCGCCTACTTTTGGTGCTCTAGTGGCCTACATCCATGTAGGAATCCCTACCCCTCCCCTTTCAAGAGGAGAGGATTTGGCTCTTCTCCCTCTATGAAAGGGCTGGGGAGAGATTTCTTTTAATTATGCTGAACAGTTACAATACTTCAGTCTGATATTAACAAGAATTTATCTACCAAAAGTAAATTAAATGTAAAGATCAGCAAACCGGATTATTTGCTCGATAGCAAAAACTGATAAATCTGGTTTTTTTTATCACCAAAAATTTCAGAAGATATCTTAGCAGCTTGTTTTTTCGGCAAATATTCGCATAACTTAGCCGCTAAATGCTGCGATTCCTGAGATAGCTCATTGTTCTTTTTTGCAGCCCCTCTTACCATCACCACAAATTCACCTTTGCTCTGATTAGGATCGGCTTCAAGAACTTCAATTAACTTCTCTACTGATGCATCAAGTACCGTTTCGAAAGTTTTAGTTAATTCTCTTGCGATCACTATCTGACGCTCATTACCGAAAGCCTGTTGCATATCTTTCAGACATGCCTTGATGCGGTGAGACGATTCGTAAAAAATACTGGTCGAAGTTTCATCAGCCATTGCTTTTAAGGTGGCCAATCTTGCGCCAGACTTGGAGGGCAAGAACCCTTCAAATATAAATCGGTCGCTGGGTAAACCCGCTATCGATAACGCCGTGACCAACGCACAAGGACCGGGAATAGCCACAACTGTCATGTTTCTAGCTCTTAGCTCGCTTACCAAAGGATAACCAGGGTCGCTGATCAATGGCGTGCCCGCATCAGAAACCAACGCGATCGACTCACCGGCCTCAAGCATTTGAACGATCCAATCTACTTTTTGTCTTTCATTATGCTCATGCAGGGAAAAACATGGCGTATCAACCCCTATATGCGATAATAACTGTTTAGTGCGACGGGTATCTTCTGCGGCGATTTTACTGACATCGGCCAAAGTGTGACGCATTCGATCACTGACATCATGCAAATTTCCAATTGGGGTGGCAACCACATACAATATGCCTTGCTGTTGTTTTTGGATAAGGTCTTTTTGATTGTTTGGATTTGAAGCCATGGCAATGGGTATACCTGGTAATTAATTGTTTTTTAACGAGCTTTTGTGTATGTGTAATTATATCACTCACTGTGTAAAAATAGTGTCATTTATAGCAATCTCAATGCTAATGCTCGCCTGTGGTTCGAATACCAGGCAAACTTCGAGCGAATTTGCTAATCCAACGCAAAATCTCGATGCCATTTTAAAACAAGCGGATCAGTCAGATCCAGGACAAAAAAACCCGCTTTTGGTTCAAGCATCCGGTATTTTACTGGCTAATGAACGGCCGGATAAAGCGCTGGAACTGCTTATTCATATCGATAAGCGTCATTTAGATAGCAAAAGCAAAGATACTTACCACTTGTTTTATGCCGAGGCACTACTCGCCGAAAATTTAATCCCGCATCAGGAGTTAGAAGAAAAACAAAAGGCATCGCTGGATCATTTACGCGCCGTTAGCCAACCAAGCATTCATAGCATCGAATGGCAAATTCGATATTTTCAAACCTTATCTGATAGTTATTTGGCTAACCACAATTATTTTGAATCCGCCAGGCAGCGAATCGAACTGGATGATTTGATTGACCAGGCCGAAATGCTGGCAGAAAATAATGAAAAGATCTGGTTCGCGATCAGCCAGATCAATACCGATTTTTTAGCCCAACTGACGACTGATTTTAATTCTCAGCGAGTCAATGGCTGGCTGGAAATTGTTCATATCAATCTAAAATGGGGCGATCAACCCGATCTTTTATTACAGAAAATGGCTCTATGGAAGCAAAGATATCCTTTGCATCCAGCAATGCTCGTGCAACCCAAAACCCTGCAACGAGTGGCCACAGCAGAAATCCTTAATCCAAAAAAGATCGCTATTTTGCTGCCCTTAAGTGGGCGCTTTGCCCAAACGGGAAAAATGGTCCACGATGGTATCATCGCAGCTCATTATCAATCTAAAGATGCTGAATCTACTCCCACTGTTAGTTTTTATGACACCGCAAAATCACAATCAGGGTTGCTCAGCTACCAACAAGCGATGGCTGATGGTGCGGATTTCGTTATAGGTCCTCTGGTCAAAAAGACTATTAATGAAGTTGTTTTGCAGGATTCACTGACAACCCCTATATTATTGTTAAATACCACCGCTCACCTACCTGACCGTCATCAGATGGTTTTTCAATTTGTATTGTCGATCGAAGATGAAGCCATTCAAGCAGCTCACCGAGCATGGGAAAACGGCTACCGCAAGGCCATCGCATTTGTTCCTGATAATCAGCAAGGTCATCGAGCACAGGTGGCTTTTCAACAATACTTTGAGCAATTAGGTGGTGAGCTGATTGATACTCAAACCTACAAAGAGTTAAATACTCTTAAAACGGACGTGCAGAAATTATTACGAGTGAATTCAAGTATTGACCGTAAACGTCAACTCGAGCAGATTTTAGGCAGAAATATTGAGTTCGAAATGAGGCGCCGACAAGATGCTGATGTGATTTTTATGCTCTCTCGCCCCCAGCAAGCGCGTCGAATAAAACCTTTTATCGATTTCTATTTTGCCCTCGATTTACCGGTCATTTCAACTAAACGGGTGTATTCAGGCAGGCCCGACCCTCAATTGGATAACGATCTAAATGGCATCGAATTCTCTGATATACCTTTGTATATCAGCCAGCAGAGTGATATTTTGCGAACTCGAGGAGTGATCAACTCGATAGATCCTGGCATTTTGAAAAATGAGAATGGACGTCTGTTTTCACTTGGATTTGACGCTTATCAGATCTTATCTCGTATATCTCGGTTGCAGGCTTTTCCAGCTTATCGATGGTACGGTCTTTCCGGTGAAATTGGTGTGGATGAACAAGGGCTAGTGCATCGTTACCTGACTTGGGCACAGTTTAGTAAGGGTATTCCGGTAGTCACCAAAGAAAGACTGCCTCCTGTATTTGAAGAAAACAAAGAGCCTTTGTCCCAAACAAATCCTGGTAAAATTTTTGACTTTAAGTTCTCAGAAACCAACGCGGCTAAATAAGCGAATATCATTTTGGACCTGTTCAAGAACTATCCACACAGTAAAAGAGAATTTGGCGAAAATATAGAGAAACTGGCAGCGCAGCAATTAACCAGTCAAGGCTTAAAAATCGTCACAGAAAACTACCTGTGCAAAATGGGAGAAATCGATCTTATTGCAAGGGATAATCAAGATTTAGTTTTTATTGAAGTTCGTTATCGAAAATCAGAAGCCTACGGAGGCTCCCTCGCTAGCGTCGACAAAAAGAAACAAAAACGGGTGATTTTAGCCGCCAGTCACTATTTACAGAAACATAAACTAACCAATAAGGTTGCTTGCCGTTTTGACGTTTTCGCAATTACTGGTAGTCTTAATCAACTTAGCTATAATTGGATAAAAGGGGCGTTTGGTACCGATTAATTTCTAAGTTCCAAGAAAAATTTTACAGGTGTATACCGGATTAGGGTAAAAAAGGCCGCATAATCCGACTTACAGAGAAAAACTCATAACTCAAAAATTAAATATGATAGAAAGAATTCGAAATAATTTTACGGAAAGCATTCAGACCAAGATTGCCGCAGCAGACGCTTTGCCGGAAAAAATAGCCAAAGCTGGCGAGATATTGGTAAAAACCTTGCTCAACGGCGGAAAAATCCTAACCTGTGGAAATGGAGGTTCGGCAGGCGACGCCCAACATTTTTCTTCGGAAATGTTAAACCGGTATGAAAGAGAACGACCGCCTTTACCGGCAATCGCGTTAACCACCGACACCGGTACCATAACCGCTATTGGCAATGATTATGATTTTAACCAGATATTTTCCAAACAGGTCAAAGCGCTGGGGCAACCGGGCGATATTTTGTTAGCCTTTTCCACCAGTGGAAACTCTAAGAATGTGATCGAAGCAATGCGCTCTGCGTTAGCCAAAGATATGCTGATTATTACTTGCACCGGTAAAGATGGTGGGGAAATGGCAGGGTTAATTGGCGAAAATGATGTCGAAATCAGGGTGCCTTCTAACTCAACCGCTCGAATACAAGAAGTTCATTTAGTGGTCATTCACAGCCTTTGTGATCTCATTGACAACCAATTATTTGGAGAAAATGAATGAAAATGAAATTGGCCATGCTGGTAGTTATCTTGGCCTGTTTTTCACTTTCGGGCTGTGCCGGATTAATGGTGGTAGGCGCAGGAGCAGGTGCAGCGGCTAGCCAGGACAGACGAACTGTGCCCACGCAGCTGGAAGATTCGAATATTGAAATAAAAACTATCGCGGCACTTTTCGAGAATGATGAAATATGGAAAGACACCAATATTGACGTGGTCAGTTATAATACCATTGTGCTACTTATCGGCCAGGCTCCCACCGCCAGCTTGAAATCCAAAGCCCAAGCAGAAGTCGAAAAAATTCCAAGGGTTCGTAAGGTTTATAATCAAATTCGGATCGCTGCGCCGATATCATTTTTTGCCAGACGCAATGATGAATATTTAACCTCAAAAGTAAAAACTTCCATGTTATTTACTGAGAATTTTTCTTCAGGAAAAATAAAGGTGGTTACCGAGAATAATGAAGTTTTTCTGCTTGGGCTTGTCAATGAAAACGAAGCAGCAAGAGCAGTAGAAATTGCGCGAAATATCGACGGTGTCACGCGAGTGGTTAAAGTTTTTGAAATCATTGAAACTGCAGGAGAATAGAAATTTAGCCGCGAGAATAAGGCTAAAGATATCTTATCTTTAGCCTTATTTAATAATTTTTAGATGAGAGATTTTCTTTTTAGCAGCGGCTTCAATTTTTTCCGATTGAGTATCATCTTTATCAACAACGCCTTCCTGGAATTCTTGTTGATCCACTAATTCATCATCAGGCTCTTCCGGAAAAGCCATCCCTAATCCGTTTTCTTGAGCATAAATCGCTAATAAAGACTTCATCGGGATATAAATAGATTGAGCTTTACCAGAGAAACGTGCACTAAAGGAAATAGCGGTATTATCAACAAACCAGTCTTGAATCGCACCCGGCGACGCATTTAAAACGATTTGGCCATCTTTGACATGCTGTCTGGGGACCTGCACGTCACCTTTAGTTGCATCAACTAGCAGGTAAGGGGTTGCATCATTATCGAGGATCCACTCATAAAGTGCCCGCAATAAATAAGGTTTATTGGAAGTAAATTGATTACCAATAATATCAATATTTGGCACAGCAAACTCCGATAATTCTTAAAGAATATTGTAATAATTCGGCTGGTATCTGAAGAATCTGTAGGAGCTATCTTTAACCACGATTCATTGAAACACTATAAATCTCGACTGAAGACCGCTTCTACAAGTTGTTTTACCAATTCGACAGGTTACGGACGCATTTCTCTTTCTATATAGCTAAGACTGGCTTGAAAAGATTCTCTCTCAAAAAGCAATTCCATGTATTTAGTCACTTCTTTTGCGCCGCGTCCTGTTAATTCAATGCCCATAGCAGGTAAACGCCACATCAGCGGTGCAAGGCAGCAATCAATTAACGAAAATTCTTCGTTTAGGAAGTATGGCGTTTCAGAGAAAACGGGAGCCAAAGTTAACAAACTCTCAGTCAATTCCTTTCGAGCTTGCTCGGCTTCTTTTTCCTTACCACCCAAAATAGTATTCATCAAACTATACCAGTCCTTCTCGACTCTCCTCACCATCAGGCGAGAGCGTGCTCTGGCCACAGGGTAAACAGGCATCAGAGGTGGATGAGGGAACCTTTCGTCGAGATACTCCATGATAATAGGCGCTTCAAATAAAACTAACTCACGGTCAACCAAAGTAGGTACAGTATTGTAGGGATTTAGATCAATTAAATCTTCTGGTGGCTGACGATTATCAACCACCTCAATCGCTTCAAAATTAACACATTTTTCGGCTAATACAATACGAACCTGATGGCTATAAACATCATCAGTACCAGTGTACAAGGTCATTATCGAACGTTTTGCGACGGTTGCCATACAGGCTTCTCCCATTAATAACTGCTCAGGTTTCTTCCCAGCAGTTACTTTTAAATGACTATTCATTGAACAGTCTTAAAATTTTGAAAATTAAAAATGTCTATAGCGGTCCATTAGAGACCGCAAAAATTTAATTAATGAAGACGATTAGACGTTTTGTTAATGAACGTCTTTCCAGTATTCTTTTTTCAGTAAATAGGCTACTGCGGTAAAAAAGACGATAAAGAGTAAAACGTATACTCCCATGCCTTTTCGTTCTCTTTTAATCGGCTCGCCGATATATTCTAAAAAGTTGACCAAATCCACCATCGAGGAGTCAAAATCTTTAGCAGACAATTCACCCTCTTTTATTAAAACGAAATAATTGCCTTGTTCTGAGAGTTCTACCAATCGAGCTTCTTTTTCATGAATTTGATGTTCAGCATCAGAAATGATTTTATTCAGTTCACCTTCGCTGTCACCATCTTTTATTTTTTGACGGGCGCTGGCAATATCACCATGGGCGAAGGCAATATCATTCTCAAGGCCTTTCACTTCTTCGGTTTTATCTTGAATACCTTGCAATGCTTGCAATGCGTGAGGCATACCCACATCTTGAAACACCGAGTTATTGATCCCGTAAGGTCTGGTGTTATCCGCATAAAAACCACGTAAATAGTTATATAACCATTGTGGGTTTCTCGAACGAGCAATCAAAGATAAATCCGGTGGCGCAGTACCAAACCACTTTTCAGCGGCTGCAATAGGCATATTATTGGTCATTAGATCGCCAATCTTTTCACCAGTAAACATCAGGTTATTGATCACTAATTCTTCAGAAATTTGCAGATCTTTTGCGCTGCGATTGTATCGCTGAAACTTTAAAGAATGACACCCCATGCAGTTATTCATATAAATCTGCATTCCCTTTTGCATTGACATGGTTAAGCGATGCTCAGAGTAACTTGGCATTTGATCGTTAGGTAAAGTTAATCCGCCTTCGCTAGCCAATGTCGAAAGCGACACGCCAGCCATGGTCAACGCGCTTAAAACTTTTAATAGTTTTTTCATTAGTGTGTCACCCTCGTTGGTACAGGCTTTGTTGTGCCCCATTGGCTCCACCAAGGCATTAAGACAAAGAAAGCAAAATAATAAATTGTGCAAATTCGAGCAACCAAAGTTCTCATTTCATTTGGCGCTTTCATTCCTAAATAGCCTAAGATAAAGAAACAAATAACAAATAGAGCCAATGCCACTTTAAAAATGGGACTCTTATAGCGCATTGAAAGTACTGGACTCTTATCTAGCCAAGGTAGGAAGAAAAGAATGACTAACGAAGCAGCCATTGCTATAACACCTAATCCTTGATTTGGCACGGCCTTCAATATCGAGTAATAAGGCGTAAAGTACCAAACTGGGGCTATATGCTCAGGTGTTTTTAAGGGATCAGCTGGGGTAAAGTTTGGCGCTTCTAAAAAGTAACCGCCCATTTCTGGATTAAAGAAAATGATCCAGCAGAAAATTAATAAAAACACACCAACACCGACAATATCTTTCACTGTGTAATAAGGGTGAAAAGGAATGCCATCGAGGGGAATACCTTTTTCATCTTTTAATTTCTTAATGTCGATACCGTCTGGATTATTGGAACCCACTTTATGTAAAGCAACGATATGCAAGAACACCATTAACAGCAGTGCCATCGGTAGTGCGACTACGTGTAATGCAAAAAATCGATTTAAAGTGGCACCAGAGATAATAAAATCACCACGGATCCAGATAGCTAAATCTTCACCCACCACCGGTATGGCGCTAAACAAATTGATAATAACCTGAGCGCCCCAATAAGACATGTTGCCCCAAGGCAGCAAATAACCCATAAATCCTTCGGCCATAAGCAATACAAAGATAATCATACCGAAAATCCAGACTAGCTCTCTTGGCTTTCTAAATGAACCGTAAATCAATCCACGGAACATATGTAAATAAACCACCACGAAAAAAGCTGAAGCGCCGGTTGCATGCATGCCGAGCAGCAAATGTCCCCATTTAACGTCGCGTCGAATAAATTCAACAGAAGCGAATGCCCCTTCCGCAGTGGGGTTGTAGTTCATTGTAAGCCAGATACCAGTTAAAATCTGATTGACTAAAACCAACATGGCTAATGAACCGAAGAAATACCAGAAGTTGAAATTTTTTGGAGCGTAATATTGAGCTAAATGTTCATTCCAAACTTTAGTAGCAGGGAAGCGATCATCGATCCACACCATAAATTGAGCCATGATTCCCATTATGCTTCTCCCTCTTCTTCAGACTCGCCAATAAGAATCTTATTATCTGCCAGATACTTATAATCAGGAACTTCTAAGTTAGTTGAGGCAGGAGATCCGTTAAATACACGACCCGCTAAATCGAAACGAGACCCATGACAGGGACAGAAGAAACCGCCACCCCATGACACTTCAGTTTCCTTCTTATGTTGAGGTACACAACCTAGATGGGTACAAATGCCTACAATAACCGCAATATCAGGGCGAATTGAACGGGTTGCTTTATCCAAGTTAGCGGGTTGTTTGGTGCCTTCGATCAGGGAATCGACGTCTTTCAATTCGCTACCATTTGCAGCCAACGCGCTCAGTGCGTTCTCGTCCCGTCTTACCACAAATACCGGTTTACCCTGCCATTTCACTTTGACCATTTGACCCACTTCAACTTTATCTAAGTTGAACTCAACTGGCGCACCGCCTGCTTTGGCTTTTTCACTCGGGTTCCAGGAGCCAAGAAACGGCACTGCAATAAATCCAGCTCCAACCGCACCCACTCCAGCAGTCGCCAAAGTCAGAAATCGGCGTTTACCTAAATCTACACCATCATTACTCATACGGATAGTCTCCCCATCGACCGGTTTTAGTTTTAGTCGTTTTAATATCGATTCAATTAATCGTATCAATATTGATAATTATTTATTGTGAAATTTGCGCCCAAAAGGTAATTTGGGGGGTTTAATTCTTCTGAAAATTCAGTGGCCTAAGCCTTTAAAACTAGTATTTTTAACCAGTTCATTGGATTTTCCGGCAAGATTCTAATGAAATACTATATCATTTACAAGGAAATGCCAGTTTTTGTTTGTATCTTATTGATTTTTAAAGTGATTTAGTTTTTTCTATAATTTAAAATATTGCTTAGTTTGCACCTTTTGCCATCACATAACATTTAACTCCAATTTAACGTGGATCGAACACTAAGGAACAGCAGATTAGTTCCAACCTGTTTACAGATATGTTATTAATAACCTCAACTCCGGATAAGAGCGGCCATCCACCATCAGTCTTCTAGCGACTCTCCGCGTTAAGTTTGCTTTCAATAGCTCGCTATTAACGCACAAACT